>JAUNVC010000041.1 GCA_030537875.1 Tissierellia bacterium
AAATTAGTCATTTCTAAAGGGGAAGAGAACACTTTAATTCCCATGATTAATGTGGTTGGTCTCAACGTAGATGATGCAACATCTGCACTTACTAATAAAAACATATCTTGGAATATCAGCTATGACTATTCGGAAGAAACAGAGAAAGATATTGTTATGAGCCAGTCTGTCAATGCAGAGGTTGAGATTGATGTAAATACAATTGTAGAACTCATCGTATCCAAAGGTCCCAAGGAAGTGGAAGATACAAATGATGAAGAAGATCCAAAAGACGTTTCTGAGGAAGATACGGAAACTGATGATCAAGAACAAGAAGAAGTTCCTGTGCCGGATAAGAGTTTCACGATTTCATTTTATGTTCCCGAAGAAAAATCTCAATCCAATGTAAAATTGGTTAGAATTTTGGATGGAATACGTTCTGTGGCGTATGAGAAAGTATATTCGGCTGGAGATGGTGATGTGTATATCACATTAGAATCTGAAAAAGTAGGCACTATTATTGAACTTTACATTGATGAACAGTTGACAGAAAGCTGGACTGTTGAATAATCCATGAGAGGAATTATCAAACGTGTCGCTGGGGGAATTTTCCATGTTATAAATAGAGAACAGCAATGGATTGTTCATAGCCCGGGAAAAATCAAAATGAGCCAAAAATTATTGGTTGGGGATAAGGTTGAATTTTCTGAAGAGCAAGGGAATTTCATCATTGATAGAGTGTTTGCTAGAAAAAACGAATTTTATCGTCCAAAAGCTGCCAACGTCGACATCGTTATTATCGTGGCCTCAATGGTCGAGCCACAGTTTGATTCGTATCTTACAGATAAACTGCTGATTCATGCTTCACAGGCTGGATCAGAACCGTTGTTGCTTTTAACTAAAACAGATTTAGATCATGAAAAAGCAAAAACAATAACGAGAGAATATGAATTTTGTGGATATAAAGTATTTCATACGGAGCTCGGTCAGAATTCATATGAGGAAATGACAACATTGCTTCAAGATAAGATTGTTCTCTTGACTGGGAATAGTGGGGTCGGCAAAAGTACTTTTTTAAATCAGTTGGCTTCTAAAGAAATCCAAACAACATCGGCAATAAGTCAAAAGCTTGGGAGAGGAAGACATACAACTCGACATGGTGAGATATTTTATATCCACGGATTTTATTTGATAGACACACCCGGTTTTTCATCTTTTGAAGTGAAAGACTTGAATGAAGGAGAGCATCTGGGGGATTTTTTTCCAGAGTTTCATTCCTTTGCTAGGAGTTGTAAATTCAACACTTGTATGCATGATCAGGAGCCGGAATGCGGAATAAAAAAAGCGGTCGCAGAAGGAAACATTTTAGCAAGTAGATACGCTTCTTACAAAGCCTTGCTAAAAGAAATTAAACGTAAGGAGGAAGAACGTTGGTAAGAATTTCACCTAGCCTATTAAGTGCGAATTTCTTGCACCTAGAAAAGGACATTCAAATGATGGAAGAGTGTGGGGTCAATATTTTTCATATGGATGTGATGGATGGTTCTTTTGTTCCAAATATATCCTATGGCCCAATGATTTTAAAAGCGGTTGACTCTATAAGTAAAGTTCCTATGGATACCCATTTGATGATTCGTGAACCCAATCGATACTTTGAGGTGTTCGCCCAGTATAATGTTGAGTATTTAACAATTCATCAAGAGGCATCTTTACATTTAGAAAGAGATATTGCTAGGATAAAAGAGCTTGGTATGAAAGCAGGAGTTGCATTAAATCCAGCAACATCACCAGAAACCCTGCGATATGTGATTCGTGATCTGGATTTAGTACTTGTCATGAGTGTAAATCCAGGATTCGGTGGACAAAAATTTATTTCATCTCAACTAGAAAAAATCAAAGAAATAAAAGACATGATTCGCCGCTATCATTCCAATGCAATCGTAGAAATTGATGGAGGGATAGGTCTTAACAATCTTGCTGCCGTCATTGATGCGGGGGCAGATATGATTGTTAGTGGCTCTTCACTATTCAAAGGAAGTTTTAGAGATAATTATTCCAAGTTTATGGATATAGTAAATGGCCGATAGTCACAACAAATGCCTTATTGTCGGTCCTTCAAATCTGTATCTTCCCTTGTTAGTTCAGCTAAAGAAGACTGCCTCCCATGTCATTGCTGTAGATGGTGGAGGAAATGGAATTTATAAGAGTGGATTTAAACCCGATTACATGATTGGAGACTGGGATTCTATTTCACAGGAAGCAAAAGAGTATTTTATGTCACAAGAGATTCCATCTCAAACGTTCCCTGTAGAGAAAGATCTTTCTGACCTAGAAATTGCCATTCAATATGCATGGAGAAAAGGTCACCGCAATTTTATATTTACAGGTTTTCTTGGTGGACGGATATCTCATGAATTATTTAATATTGAAGTTTTAAAAAAACTAAAAAAGAGGGGATGTAGAGTTTCATTAAGGGAAAGAAAAGCCAGGTTGGAATTTTTGCAAGCTAA
>JAUNVC010000042.1 GCA_030537875.1 Tissierellia bacterium
TAGCAATACTTCATCATCTGTTTCAAACAATTCATAGAAACCTTCTTCTCTTGCCTTTAAGGATTCAAATTCATGGATTAGTTCTGGAACAACACTATCTTTTATTTCTTGTTTCAATTGGTCAACATCTAACTGTATTCATTTTTGCTTCTCCTTCTTTTTTTATGGAAAGCTGTTCAACGGTACAGCGATCATAAATTACTTTTTCTTGTTTAAATGAGTGAAGTTGCTCATGATACAGTGATTTATGCCCAAATACAAAGGTCAGAAGATAGAGAAAATAATCTTTCAAAAAAATATCCGCTCTCTTTCCATCCGGCTCAACTCGGTTAAATAGTTGTACTAATCCATAAGGAATAGCTAGAGAAACTATGACGACTAATTGATTCATTCCAAAAAGTATCAAGAGAGCACTAAACACAATCGCAAAACTGACTGTTGCAACAGTGAAATCCTGTGCATAAACAACAAAAGGTAAGTGGACATTTTTGGCAATTTCTCTGATCATATAGGGTGCATTGAAGGGCTCTCTATAGTCTAATATCTGTTTTTCTATATTCATGACTATAACCCAAAGTAGCTTTTTAGATTAGAAAGTGAATTAAGAACGCCTGTAGGGTCTTTGATAACAGCGTAACTGATACCGCCAAAAAAGAGGATTGCAAAACCTTGAATCCATTTTGAATTTAGAAATTCTTTGATGACTAAATAAACAACAACTACACCAAAAATTGGTGCAATCCAGTCATTCAAGATATAGTTACTGGCTTCCTTAGCGTTTGCATCAGCATAAGCGACAGGAGATAGAGCGAAAAAGAATAAAAGGCTACTGAATAGTGTTGTGAGTTTGACAGTTAGTAGTTGTCTTTGCTGAGGAGAGCATACTATTTTCTTTTGTTTCATTTAAATTCCTCCTAAATAATGATGAATGGTTTCAATAAAATAAGTGTTTTCTCGTTGCTTCAACAATAAAGTCATGGTTTCCTTGTGACCTATTTTTGTTTCACCATCAATAACATCAAATGTAACAAAAGCAAAGAGTTGTTTGTCTTTGAAGAAGGGTTTAATTTGGCTATTACTTATCTGATAATTACCTGTTAGAATTTCTGGTTCTTTCATCATAAATGCCATATCTTCCAATGAAGCAGATACATATTTATCAAGGAATGACTGGATGAAACTGACAACCATTTTTTCTTCTTTGGTATCCACTTGTTGGTACTGAGAAATATCAGGCATTTTTAGTTGCCCATTTTTTGAAGTTAGTGAAGGCTCAAGAGTAAAATAAGGATAGGCAGTCACTTTAAACGATTGATTTTTTAATTGTATAAAAGGGATATTTAACAACACACGATTTTCAATTTTTTCGTAGTCAATATATTTTTCTTTGGTGACTACTTCTTTATTACCTTCTTTTTTCTTTACATCACGTTCTTTTGTAACTGGAGCATTGATTTCATAAGCAATACGGTATTGAGCCACCAATTGTCCATTTTCACTGATTAGATTATAAAAATCAGAAGAGAGTAGTATTCGTTCAGTCCCAGTATTCTTTTCTTCATCTAGAGTGATCATGAAATATGTCTCTTGGAGTGAATTAAAACGTTTTTCAAATGCTTGCTGCTCGGTAGGAATATTAATGTAAGCTGTAATGAAAGGCTGTAGAAACTGTTTATACAATTCTGATGTAACAGCTGTATTTGTATTTTTTGCTAATTCTTTGTGAATCGTTTCAGTTAATGTGATTTGTTCTTTGCGAATAAGACTTTGCATTTGGATAGATTTAACAAAGGCAAAGGGACCACTGCTGATTAACAAAAGCGTTAGGATTAGAAAGAAGGTACGAGTCGTTCGGATACTAGCGGCTTTTTCTTCTTTTGGTAAAGCTGGGGGATGATTCTTTTTCTCTTTGATAAATTTCATTGAATTACTCCTTTGCGATTATTAAAAAAGGGAACCCCTTTACCAAATAAAGGAGTTCCTTTGCAGAAAGTTGCGTACCATAAATTTTTAAACGACTAGGCTGAGAATTGAATAGATAGGTAGCTTTGTAAAAATCATACGAATAACCAAGGTAAACGCCGGAATCGCTATAACGTTCTAGTCCTTCAATATAAAGACTGGTGTGTTTAGAAAGAATTCGTTCAAAACAGACTTCTTTTTTAGGAATAAAAACCAGATTTTCTCGTTGAGTTAGTTTTTTTACAGTGAGAAATTGCTGAGCTTGTCTTTCGGGAATTTGTCCTTCTAAATAGAAAAAGCCATATTTTTTGAGTTCTTCTTTGAGATATTTCTGATTCATGACAATACCTCAATAATAGTATTGTCGTTTGCTTGATAGAGGCGTCCATCTTGGCGTAAATCTTCACCAATTCCCTCATAGTCAACATTCCACTTTATTAAATCAGGAACACCAGCTAAATAGCCAAGATCATCCACCAAGTGTTCTGCATAAT
>JAUNVC010000043.1 GCA_030537875.1 Tissierellia bacterium
TCCATCTTTCAAGGTAAATTCAACATCGTCTCCATTGCTTATGGTCATGTGGACAAATTCCACATCTCCCACAAGTTCACCAATCACAATATCATCTTCTTGCACAGTGGGTACAATAAGACTCGGTTTATTAGGACGTACTTTAACAATTTCAAAAGGCTCAGAAATGGCCGGCTCTTTCCCAGGCTCTTGCAATTCAATGACAACAATCGTTCCATCCTCAATCTCCGTAACATCAATGACGATATTTCCACCTTCATCAATGGTACCAGATGCTTCTAAGATGTTTCCTTCTTCATCCTTTAGTACAACATTGGTGCCGGGGAGAATGGGAGTTTCAGGAGTTACCTCAACATCAGCAAGTAAACTATTTCCTTCTTGACGTAGATTTTCAGGCTTTCTTGATTGCTCCATGTATTGTGCAACAAACAGATTACATTTCTCACAAATTACCATGGGTAAGGTTGGTTCCCAACCCGCATGGATATATCCTTCGTCAGCCATGATAGCCGGAGCATATTCTTCTTCGAAATAGAATCCCTCTTTTACAAAAAATCTTGTGTGTTGATCTGGTGCAAACATTCCATGTTCGCCTTCTTTGAAACGCACCTCTACATAACCTTCTGGTACCTCATCGTCGTCATCTGCAGGAATAATAACAGGCAAGTAGAAACCATCTACATCATGAACATCGATATCAATGACTTCTGGTTCAGAACCAACATACGTGTAATCTTCTGTTTCAAAAGTTCTTAGAAGGTCTTCACTGAGGATGGGATAAAGATTGAATGTGATTGTTGGTACATCCTTAATATGGGCCATAGTCTTATCCGACACAACCTCAAAGTCTTCTGTAATAAATTGGTTTTCCAGGTTTACTCTATACATGTGCACCATTATTTTACGAGCACTGATAGCAGAACTTGCAAATGAGTTCTTTACCCTTCTTTCTTCATCTTTATGCACATCACTAAACCATGTCTCAAATACATATAGCTCAGGAATATCGCCTGCAAAAGCAGCTGAACTTACTGGTATATCAACAAAGTTTGCTCCAATAAATGGCGAACTAGAAGTCTTGTTTAAGAAACATTCTGCATCACTTACGAAAAGGATTCCTGGAAAATCAGGATCATAAATACCATGGCTATTTTTCGAAGCTTTATTAGGATCAACTACAATCCTAACATGACCTGTATTATCAAAAGCTTCTTTTGGGATAAAGACTGCTTTGTTTTTATTTCCGTCATGACCACGAATGTTTGATTCTCTGTATACCTGCCAAACTCTTACATAATCACCGTTTTCTACATGATTCAAAAGTTCCGGATCCACTTTCACGTGGAAAGAAACATCTTGCTTCGAAGTTCGAGAAAAGAACATACCATAATAGTTGAAATAGAACAAGTTGTTCATAATGCTATTCTGAATACGAATAAGGGTCTTTCCTGTTCCTTTTAATTCTTTGCTAAATGCTCCATCTTTTCCGATTATATCGCCTTCTAGTTGGGCGGTGATGTTATGAGTACAGGGAGCTTTTAACCAAGCAGAATCATTTATATGCACACTCTGATCACTTAAATCAATGATGGTATTGTTTTGCAATGAAGCTTCTGTAATGCGAGCTTTGCCATCCTTATCATATCCTTGCGATCTCCAGTTGGCAATAAATTCTGTGCGACCAAGTTCCTCAATGATTTCATCAACCGGACGATTAAGTTTAATTTTTATGGTTGCTTCATAACGTTCAGTTTCTAACATAAGTCCTGGGAAAACTCCCCAGTTTCCTACTCCAGCTATACGTTCAAATCGACGAGATGCTTTTGCAAATGGAGGTCTAGCGCCACCAATGTGGTGGGGAACCTTGTAGATAAGCTGATCTGTCATTTGACTATATGAGTCATAGAGAGTTTCTTTTCTTTCACCCCTTGTGGTTGTCAACCTTGCTTTTGTTTGAGGGGTTACTTTTTCAAAATATCTTTCATAGGTGATTCTTACGCCAAGAGTAGCCTTGTTTTTCATAGAAATCTCTTCTATGTATGGTTCCAACGCTTTATCCAGACGTAGGTAAATCCACTCTAGCCTTGGGTCAGAAATTGCTGAACGAGTTGTTGCTTTGATGAAGATGGTTCGATTGCTTGCATCAACTTTCTCAAAACTCATTCCTTCCTGACGAATCATGTTTGATTCTAAAACATATGCCTCTGGTAGAGGCCAATATGTCATTTGTGCCTCCGATTCAAGACCTCCCGCCTTTGCTTGTTGTGGTATAAAACCCACCACCATGGCGATGGTCATTATAATTGCCAACAATTTTCTGCTATGCATTTCTTATTCCTCCTTGATTACCGGTTATGTGCTATTCCCCGGATTTTTGTTCTAATTCCCCTTTTCTTCTCTTAACTTCGTGGGGCACGAAGTACTATCTTTAGTATATTAAATTATTTCTTTAA
>JAUNVC010000044.1 GCA_030537875.1 Tissierellia bacterium
ACAAAAGATGATATAAAAAAGTACTTTTCTCTTGTTTACAATTAGATCTTAACGAAATGAGGTGACATATGTATTTAAAATTTATTGAAGTTATCAGTCAAGGAGCTTTGAAAAAGAAAAATTTGTATGAAAGTTCTTTTGCAAAATACTTTGTAGCATCCATGATTGCTGGTCTCTTTATCGGGGTGGGAATGCTCACTATGGCAGTGTCCAATTATGTTTTTTCTCCTATTGAATTTCCTGTAGTAAAATTTATCAATGGCTTCGTTTTTTCCTTGGCCCTGTCTTTAGTTATTATGGCAGGAGGTGAACTCTTCACCGGGAATGTTATGGTTTTTTCCATGGGAGCTTTTCACGGCGATGTCAAATGGTCGGATTTTGGTAAACTCTGTCTGATATCCTATGTGGGAAATCTATTTGGTGCACTCTTTCTCTCTTTAATTTTTATGGGAACGGGAGCTGCCGGTGAAGCCGTGGGAAAATCTTTGGTGGACATTTCTATGGCAAAGGCATCCCAACCTTTACAAATTCTCTTTTTTAAAGGGATTCTCTGTAATGTGATGGTTTGTCTCGGTGTGCTTATCTGTAATGGAATGAATACAGAATCAGGAAAACTCATTATGGTCTTCTGGTGTATTATGCCCTTTGTTGTATTGGGATTTGAGCACTGTGTTGCCAATATGACTTGTTTCCTCTTTGCAAAACTTACAACTTCTACCTTTACCTTCGGTCATATGCTCCATAATTTGGTACCTGTTACTTTGGGAAATATTGTAGGAGGATTGATTGTCACCGTAAGCTATTACTTTGTAGGCAAAGAAAAATAATAAAAAATATAGATCCCGCCTGAAAAGGCGGGAAATTTTTAACATTTACGGATTCCATCAACGGCGGTTGAAAATCACAAAAGAATTTTAAACAAAACTGGGTAAAAAAGAGGTATCCCTTGGGATACCTCAAAATTTTTGATCACAGTCGACCGGCACTCTTAAAGATAAAGTAGAGTCCAGCCATAATAAGATAGAAAAAACATAAAAAGAAGGCGTTTTTCTTTCGATCAAAATAGGTCATAATTACAGTGAGAGCCATAATAATCAAAACCAAAATAATTTGTGCTTGACGCAACACTTGATTGTAACTTTCCTGTGCCGTCTTAATATAGTGATTGGACAGGACGGAAATCATCAAAAGTGCTACAAGAAAAATAAGAATTCCTTCCAAAAATTTCCGATGCTTATCGCTCAAGGGATTGATACTCCTTTAAACCTAAAGCCAAAATTCTCATTGCTTTTTTAATATCCTCACAATTCAACACGAAGGCAAGGCGGACTTGATTCTTTCCATGATCTGAATTGTAGTAGAATCCATCACCAGGAGCCATCATAACTGTCTCACCATCTACATTAAAATCCGTCAGTAGCCATTTAGCAAAATCTTCTGCATCTTTAATGGGTAGGGTAGGCATAACGTAAAAAGCCCCTTTGGATTTATAAACTTCAACCCCTTCAATTTTCTTCAACTCTTCATAGATGGTATCACGACGTTTTAAATATTCTTCATTGACTTCTTTAAAATACTCTTCATCTGCACTGTACAAAGCAGCGGCACCGTATTGTTCCAAAGTGGGAACGGCAAGTCGTCCGGCACAGAGTTTGTTGATTTGTGCTAGAAAATCCTTGTTTTTACTGGCGATACTTCCAATTCGCGCTCCACAGGCTCCGAATCGCTTAGAGATGGAATCCAATAAGATTAGACGATCTTCAATTCCCTCTATTTCACCAAAAGAAGTGTATTCCAGCCCCTCATAGACGAACTCTCGGTAAACTTCATCGGCAATAATATAGAGATCATAACGCTTTGCCACATTGACGATACGCTGAATTTCATCCTTTGAGTAGACTGCTCCAGTGGGATTACAGGGATTGGAAAGAAGAATCGCCACAGATTTTTCACTGATTACTTTTTCAATATCTTCTTCTGAAGGAAGCTGAAATCCGTTTTCTTCTGAAGTTTCAAAAACATTCATTGTCAACTCCAATTGGTCAAAAAAGTTTTTGTAATTGGAATAGAAGGGATTGGAAGTGATAATTTCATCTCCCGGATTTCCCACAGTCATTAAGGCGAAATTCAGTGCCTCAGAAGCTCCGTTAGTAATAAAAACTTCATCTTTTTGAATATTGATATTCTTAGATTGATAGTAATTTGCCGTAGCTTCTCGCATAAAATCCAATCCTGGAGAGGGTGCATATTTTAATACTCGATCCTTAAAATTGGAAATGGAATCAAAATATTCCTCCGGAACTTGTACATCGGGAGCTCCGATATTTAAGTGGTATACCTTAATACCCCGTTCTTTGGCTTCATTGGCATAGGGAGATAATCTCCGAATTGCCGATATTTTTAAATTCTGTACTCTGTTTG
>JAUNVC010000045.1 GCA_030537875.1 Tissierellia bacterium
AAGTTCTAAAAGGCAAGGCGAAAAATAGCTATCATGTTTCAAGATTAATTCAAGACATTGATTTAGATATCTATCCCTCGACTGAAATTATTCGATATGATATTCAAGTGCGCCAAATTTTATTTTGTGTCAGTCACTTAACATGCCTTGCCGTTTTGTGGATATCTGCGATTGAGGTAGTAAATGGTGAACTGGAAGGCATTTTTCTTGCAATGATCGGTTTAATTGCTTTGGCTTCTTTCGAGACTATTGAACAATTTCCACAATCCTTATCTGAGTTAAGGACTTCAGTAAATGCTGCAATGGATTTGTTGCCACTATTAAATAATAAACAACATCAAAAGAAATATCTCAAGGTTGGAAAATTATCTGGAAACCTAATTCTTGATAAAATTACTTTTAATTTTCATCAACCTGGTGAGCCTTTTATTGAAAATTTAAATTTGTCGATTCCTGAAGGTTCTCGTGTGGCATTTGTTGGAACCAGTGGAAGCGGAAAAAGCACGGTAGCTAAGCTGTTAATAAAGTTATGGTCACCTGATGATGGGCATATTTACTGGGGAAGACATGTCTATGATGAGCTGGCTGAAGAACAGATCCGTGAACATATTGGACTTTTAGAACAAATGCCTTCTTTTTTCAATACATCGCTTAAAGAAAATCTATTACTAGCTAATCCACAAGCCAGTGATTGTGAATTATGGAAAAAACTTGAGCTAGTTAATTTGAAAGAGTTAGTCTCATCTTGGCCAAAGGGATTAGATTCTTCAATAGGTGAAAACGGAATGAAGCTTTCAGCCGGAGAGCGTCAACGTTTGGCTCTTGCTAGGTTACTGTTAAAGAATGTCCGTGTTTTAATTCTTGATGAACCCACCCAGGGTCTTGATAAAAAAAGAGCGGAATATGTAATGGAACTCGTAGAAAAAATTATGAGAAAAAGAGGACTTGACTTAATATTGATTACCCACGACCTCTCTTTGGCGAAGCGCTACAGTAAGAACTGTCTCCTCTTAAAAAATGGGAGGTGGATTGATTGTGGACCGACTGATAAGGTTCTAAGTCATAAATCCACCGGCTATTCCAAAGCGCTTTGGAGGGCTTTACCACAAAATGGAATGGAGGTGACCGCCGATGAATAGAGAGTGTGTGGTCAAGCTGGAAGATCTATCAGCCTCCTATCAAGAAAAAGAAGTACTACAGAATATACATCTTCGTATATCAAGAGGAGAGTTTGTTGGACTGGTAGGGGAAAGTGGTTCAGGGAAATCCACTCTTGCATACATCATCGCGGGATGGAAAAAACCCACAAAGGGAAAGGTGAGAATCAATGACCAAACCATTGGTTTTGTCATGCAAAATCCCCAAACTTCCTTTGATCCATTGAAAACCATTTTCTTTACCTTGAGAGAAACTCGAATCGCCCGATTAAAATCTGTGAAAGCACCGATTCCCAAGAGAAGGGAAATGATAGAATTATTTGAAACTTGGTTTTTAAAAATGGGATTAGCAAAGGATCGATTGTTTGATTATCCCCATCAATTTAGTGGAGGCGAGCTTCAAAGAATTTCCATTGTACGAGCACTGCTTCGAGATGCAAGTTTCATTATTCTTGATGAACCCACATCCATGCTTGATGTATTGGTGCAGGCAAAGATTATTTATCTTCTCATTGATTTACAAAAAGAATTGAATCTCACCTACCTTTTCATCAGTCATGATATTGATTTGATTCATAAAGTATGTGATTACTTCTACGAAATTCAAAACGGCAACATTATTAAGAAAGAAACAAAGGAGGGATTTGTATGATGATTCATAAGCGAATTGGTGATCTCATCCCCGGTGTGCAGGGAAAAATCTTTGTCAAGGGACTTTTGGGCATCCTAGTGAGTGGAACCTATATTGTGCAAGCCATATTTTTGGGAAAAATCATCGGAGCCCTATATTCTGGAACAAATTTAAAAAAGATGGGCTATGACCTTCTCATCATTATTTCCATGTTGTTGACGAGGATTTTCTTGGTCTGGTGTAGCAATGTATATGGAAAACGTATTGTGGGAAAGGTGAAAAACCAACTGAGAAAACGTGCCTATAAAAAATTATTGGATTTGGGACCGGGCTATATGACGGTCAATCGGACCGGTGTTTTGGAATCGACCATTGTGGCAGGGATTGATTATTTGGAAGGGTATCTGACCCTTTATATTCCACAAATTATGGTATGCATCTTTGGCTCTGGAGCCATGTTATTGTACATTTTTCATGTTCATTATATTTTGGGAATCATAGCTTTGGTGGCATTTTTGGTGGCTCTTTTTTCTCCAGTCTTTTTCGTATCTGTCATATCAAAATTTACAGA
>JAUNVC010000046.1 GCA_030537875.1 Tissierellia bacterium
AATGGAGTCGTAAAAGGAACAAAATCTGTTACAGGTAAAGCTGAACCAAATGCTGATGTTACAATCGTAACACCATTTGAAACAGCAACAGTAAAAGCAGATGCTGAAGGTAAATTCAACTACACTTCACCGGAAACTTTTGTAGACAAACAAGAAGTAACCGTCACAGCAAAAGCTCCTGGAAAAACAGTATCTGATCCAGTTAAAGTAATTGTTGGAGTAGATAAGTCTGAACTAGAGCAAGCCATCAAAGATGGTAACCAAGCTTTAGAAGACAATCCAAACACACCACCAACAAATGCTGATAACAAACTGAAAGATGCAATTGAAAATGGTGAAACTGTGAAGAACGATCCAAATGCTACACAAGAGCAAGTGGACGAAGCTACGCAAAAAATCAAGGAAGCAATGGATCAAAAAGCAGCGGAAGATGCAGTAAAAGCATTGGAAGAGAAGCAAAAAGAAGGTCAACCAATCACACCAGAAGAAATTCAAGATGCACAAGATAAGATTGATAAACTTCCAGGAAGTATTGAAGATCCGACTGCACCTGACTACAATCAAGACAAGAAAGATCTTCAAGATCGACTTGATAAAGTTAAGGCTGTTGAAGAACTGAAAGATCTAGTAGAAAAAGCAGATGAAGTCTTGAATGACGAAGAGAAGATTAAGGAAAAACCGGCTGAAATTGTAGAAAAAGTAGTAACTGTCAAAGAAAAAGGCGATATAATCTTAGTTGACAATGGAGCAACTACAGAGATTGAAAAACTACTTGAAGTCATCAAGGAATTGAAACAGGCTCTTGAAGATATTGAGAAAGATTTTGTGAGTATTTCAATTAGACAGATTTCTGCTGGCACAAAATCTATCCAAATTAAAACAAGACCGATAAGAGCGAATATTATAATCTTTGTTGATGGAAATGAAATAGCAAGTGGAAAAACTGATGGACTTGGGAATGCAACAGTCACCGTGAGAGAACTTTCTGAAGGTCAGAAAATCAAAGTTAAGGGAAGCCATCCAGGTTATCTTGATAATGAAGTTTCGACAGTAGTAAAATAACTATTTTTAGGAAACCTCTATTTAGAGGTTTCCTAAAAACCACTATAAATTTTTATTTATTAGAGACAATATTTAAAATTCAAATAGAATTTGTAACGAAAGAGGAGGACATATGAAAAAGAGAATCCTAAGTTTATTCTTGGCATTTCTAATAATTTTTTCATCCATCCCAACGGTTTTCGCCGAAGGAGTGAAAAAGGAAGCTTCCAATAAAGAACTTCCATTTGAAGTCATAGAAGAAAAGGGAAGACAATATAAGTCGTTTGAACTACCTGAGTTAGAATCAAAACGAAGATCTCGTTCAGTTCAAACAAGGGCCGCAGGGGATGAAATCCCATATGAAGTTTCCATAATATGGACTACATTTGATTTGGAGTTTCCCGCTGAGGGATTAGAAATGTTCTTAATCGAACAAGATTCTGATATAACTGTTGGTAGCGCAATAGTAAAACAGCCTGATACGAACTATCACTTTATAGACAATGGGAATTTTAATTCGGCTGTGAAATCATATAGATTACTCATTGAAGATAGTGTCGAATATGATATAAGATTAACCAAAGATCCTGGTAGTGGGAATAAGTTTTTTATGACCATTACACAGATAACAATGCCGGTTTATAAAGCGGAATGGCATACAAGGCCAGAAGTAACCAAACCAAAGGTTGAAGCTAAATGGTATAATTCTGGGGATATTCCCCTAGAACTCGAAGTTCCTGATAACAATGAGAACTATTACTCTGTTATGAAATTATCAGAGCATCGATTTGCTTGGATAGATAATGCAAAAATAGAGTTAACTCCTAATGGAATTAATGAGAGGTTATTATTTGTAGCTGATGAACTTGGAATGACAGAAGGGCTTACCTCGACAGAATATATCAGAGGCGTCATCATAAACAACGGAGAAGAGCAGAAAGAAGGAAAACTTGAAGCATCAGGAGAAACCCCTGCCTATTACTTCAAAGTTTTTGGTGACCACAAAACCCTATGGCGCTATGCTATGTGGGAAGTGCTAACTGTTCAATTTAAATCTGGAGAAAAAGGAAAATTTGATACAGGTGCTAATGACGAAACTAAACCCGTAGAAATCGGTTATGATGAAAAAGTGGCCGGTAACGAAAGCGGTAGAACTGTTGATGTACCAACAGCCACACCTTTAGACCCTGAGCATTACGAATTCGCTGGTTGGAAAGTCATTGAAGGCGAAGGAGCAGATCCTGATAAAGTCTTAACCACAGACGAATTTAATGCATATCAATTTAAAGCCAACACAGTTTTTGAAG
>JAUNVC010000021.1 GCA_030537875.1 Tissierellia bacterium
ACCTGTCATATTTCAAGGATTCGTGTCATTTCAAAAAAGATGCATCATTACACCTTGATTTCATTTCAAAATCGTGTCACTTGGAAATTCTATAGGGTATATAGAAGGTGATAGAAGTAAAAATAGAAAACCATAGAATAGCCCATAGAATAAAATATAAAATGATAGATGTAGAAAACACTATGGACGCTCTGTGAAAATTGTAGAATGATGATGGCATAGGATCTATAATATATTGAATCAATTCGTACAGTATTTGGTGAATTTGTATTATTTTATACCAATTTGGCTTATATGAAAAGAATTTGTGTCATTTGAAATAAAACCTGTCATATTTCAAGGATTCGTGTCATTTCAAAAAAGATGCATCATTACACCTCGATTTCATTCCAAAATTATGTCACTTGGAAATTCTATAGGGTATATAGATAGGGATTGTACAGATAGCAGAATTTAGATTAGGAACACCTAAGCGTATCAGAAAAAATTAGGTTTCCCCAATAACTATAGGGTTTCACTGAAAACCCTCAAAAAATCAAGATGTAAGTATTTAGAAGAAAACATAACAACAGAATTGTGGTTTATAATAGATATGAATTATGAAAAGAATTTCTTTTCACCACACCAATAAAATGTACTTAAAAAGAGTCATAGTAAAAAAACTATGCACTCGCACCCTTTTTTGTATTTTAATAAATGTCATCTCTATTCACTACTTGTATTGACGATGTCAAGAGGCAATACAAGTAGTGAATAAAGGGAATTTCATGATTTTTATGGAAATGAAGGGGTGGGGCAAGGGATGTGAACCTATGACCATGGATCCTATGGTCAATGGAAAGGAGAATAATATGAAAATCAAAAACATGATAAAGAAGGCGACCGTTGGTGTTCTTTTATGCACCATGACAATTCAACCCATGGTACAAGCGGCACCGAGTGAGGCGATTGAAGCCTTTAAGAAAGCTCCCATTGTGGAGGCGAGTTTGCAGAAGTTCAACAAAGAGATTAAAATATACATGATTCAAAATGGAGAGAAGACACGGATTGATACCAAGCTAAAGGATGGTATTCGTGTTTTGAATGAGCGGACTTCGGTGGGCGTGCGTGATTTGGCAGAGCTGATTCCTGGCACCCGTGTGGAATGGGATGGAGCCAATCAAGTGGTGGATATTTATGCCGGGGAGAAGAATATTGCGTTTCCATTGAACAAGAAAATCATGTATGACGGAAGCAGAGTCAAAGATTTGGATACCCAGGCAGCGGTGGATTATGCCATTGAACGGACGTTTCTACCTATCAGAACCATTGCAGAAGCCTTGGGATACACCGTGGATTGGGATGCCAAAGAATCGGCTGTTCTTTTGGTTGCCCCTGGAGAAACCATTGCCAACACCACCCAACCTACAGAAAATAAGGATCCCAACCGCCCCAAAAACGCCGAAGGATATTACACCACAACCAAAAAAGGCAAGAGGTTACTAACTGCTGAAGAATCTAAGAAGTCTTCCTCAGAAAATAATGTATTTTTCTGTTTAAATGATTATGTCACAGAAGAAGATTTTGAAGTGCTTCCCAACGGAAATATTTTAATGCTTAGAGGGACAGAATTAGAAACCGAATTTCATGCCCCCTTCAAACAGGTGGTAAGTTCTTCCCCGAATCCCAATTTCAAAGTCTTAGAACCCAATCCCAATGACCCTAGAGTGGGAACCTATGTCTATGGAAAAGGCTCCAAGTTTTGGAACGAAGGCAGACCCAAGAAGAATAATTCAAAGAATAAAACTGATAGAAGACCAAATATGCGTGTTATTAATACGGATAAAGCATTTTATGATTTAATTGCTGACAGAAGACTCAACGATATCGAATCAGCGGCTAAAGTGATGAATGCCTATGTGGGCTCAGGTGCCGATCATATGGATATGGCATCTCAGGGAAATATTATCTTATATGATATTACAGGCCTATTTGATGTGAGTCTTCAAAACAGTCGAGGCGGATATGACCCTACCATGTGTACATATGACTTCAATTCTCTTTACATATTAAAAGATGGTAGAGTTATAAAACCATGGGATATAAAAAAAGGTGATGTAATCGATAAGGTGGCTTCAATGCCAAATACACAAGATTATCAATACATATTCTTTATTTCAGACGTCCCCGATATAACTGTGCGGACAGATCGTTGGGTGTATTATATTAAAGATATTTTAGAGGAATAGGAGGTAACTATGAAGCAAAAGTTCATATTTTTCATGGCTCTTTTTTTGGTGCTTATAAATAGTATCAGTTATGCCAAGGGAGATTGCGTTATATCATCAGCAATATCCATAACGAATGAAGAACTGAAAGCAGCAGCGGGAAAAGGCCCATTAAAATGGGGAGACCATGTCATAGAAGTGGTACGGACAGGTCCAGATAATTACAGGGCAGAAGTTTTATATGGTATGGATGCTCTTACAGCGGGAAACCCTTTGATGCAAAAAGATTGGAAACCCACCCATGGAGAAACAGGAAAAAAAGTCTTTAACCAAGATAGTTTGGGTGGAAAATATGCCTCGGGATTTAAGAAAAAGGATGGAACACCAAAAATACCGATGGATAACGTAGCAGATGTCCACACAGATGTAAAACTGGAGAATGGGCAATTAAAAGCGGGGTATGATATTGATACTAGCAATACAGAATTTATATACAGTCAAAGAGATGCAACGGTTTTAAAAGCACAAGAAAAAGTAGACACATACGCTCGAGATAATGAAATGCATCCTTCCCAAGTTCCCAATGATATTGTGGATGGATTCTTGGATGAAGCAGCTCGAGAAACAGGATATTTTACCGAAGCCCAAAAACAATGGGAGTATGACCGGGAATTAGCAAGGTCACAGGCAAGGGGTGAAGTGTCTTTTAATCCGCCGAAGAATCAAAGTAACTATTTAATGATGAGGATGACAGGACCTTGTCCCGAACCTGATGAGAATACGATTAAAACAAGACCGGGAAGTGAAAAATGTCCGGAGTGGTTAGATAAGATCCCTGATATAACTCAAACTTGTGTAGATGGTACAGTGTCTACTGTAAAAAGATGTAATATAATTAAATATGAGGTACCAACAGGGTCATATTCACGACAAACACCTCTACCAACTCCACCGACTCGAAATGATGCTTTCTCATGTTATGAAGAGGAGAACAGAGGGTATGTTAGTTTTCTATTACTCGAAAAGCCAGCCTTTGTATATGGGGAAGCCAAGATAGAAGCGACCAAGCCGGAGCATATCGCGAAGTTACTCAACAATCGGACCTTTTCAGGTGTGGTGTATAAAAATCCGGCGTTCCAATATGACTCGGGAGAGGTGCGGACATGGAATCCAACCCGTTCAGATGTGGTACTTACGGGGTTACCCTACAAAGAACTTTATAGTCCGGAGATTGACTCTTGGATGTTTGCCCGTCATAGTCAACCCTATCCAGGAGCAGCAGCGGCTATTGTGGCAAGGGCAGAAAGAGATAATGCTAGGATAGCTAGAAAGTTTGGTGTTCCGTCACTTAATATTTATGAAACATCTCCAAAAGGAAAAATGGAGATTGGATATATTTCACCTATAGATGGGAAGTGGAAGACCTATGATTCTAGTAATCGATATTGTAAGGAAATGTATGAAATCCTTATAAAACCAGAGATACGAGTAGATGTGTACACTACATATGATGTTTACTATATTCATGATGGATATGCAAAAATCCCAGCCGGATGTCATAAATGTATTGACCCGGAATATGGTTGGAAGCAAAGATGTGTTAGATATGAACAGTATTTTACTTGTATAGACCGAGGTGGATATGATAGTAATGGTAAATGGGACTGGTGGATATGTAATGAATGGGGATATAGAACAAGATGCGCGGAATATGAGGATTATTGGGCTTTAATACGCTGTAAAGGTGGTTATGGAAATAGCTTTAGCTATAAGTCTAACTATCTTGTAGAAGACCCGGTACCGACTTCTCGACTTACGAGTTCTTACATTATTCCTCCCATTTATGAGACGAGAGTCCGTTGGCACTATCGTACGGGAGCAGAGGTGGAGTTTCATACCAAGACTACGCCTTTACATCCCCAAGCCAGACTTACGCCCAATATTCCCAACGCCGATGGTTCTATTAAGTCGGGGTATGGGGTGAAGTATTCCGATGGTTATAAGATTGAGACGGATTATGATCAAAGTAGATTGAAGTATAATGTTTGGACCATTCGACCCAATAGAACGGTGAACTTAGACCCCCGAGCCAGTCATTTTTCTCAGGTGGGAGTCTTCCGAGAGGATATTGAATACAACCCAGATACGAGAAAGCCCACAGCTTCCTCTTCAAGCAACGCATTTACCTATATCATGGAAAAAATCAAGGGAAGAACCCTGGATGATAAAAGGACCGTAGAAAAAAATACGATCTACGAATGGATGATTCGCAGGTCGTATTTTTCTAAGTCAATTATTTAAAGAAATATGAATTTTTATGGAAACCAATTTGATACAGACAAACAGGATATCATGGGCTTTTGTTTACTTTTCAATCCATCTATTATATAATTAAAAGAAGTACTAAGTTTATTTATAAAATAGGATGTGATGATTTGAAAGAACTGGACACACGGTATAGTCCGCAAGATTTTGAAGAGAGAATTTATGAAGTTTGGATGGAACATAAGGCGTTTAAGCCCGAGGTTCATCCTGAAGGTAAGCCATATTGTGTGATGATGCCGCCACCCAACGTGACGGGGAATTTACACATGGGTCATGCCTTGTATACTTTGCAGGATATTTATGTTCGTCTTAAAAGGATGGAGGGATATGCTTCTCTTTGGCTGCCCGGAACCGACCACGCAAGTATTTCAACGGAATCGAGGGTGGTAAATAAGATTAGATCGCAAGGAAAAACCAAGGAAGAGTTAGGTCGAGAGGGGTTTCTGGAAGAGGCATGGGCATGGACCCATGAACACGGTGGAAATATTATTCATCAGTTAAAGAAGCTGGGTGCCAGTTGCGATTGGGACCGTCTCAATTTCACTTTAGATGAACACTTTTCTCATGCTGTGTTTGAAGCTTTCAAGCATCTCTATGAAGAGGGATTGATTTATAAGGGGGATCGGATTATCAACTGGTGCCCCGATTGTGGTACCGCCATTTCCGATGCGGAAGTGGAGCACGAAGAGAGCGAAAGTAAAATTTGGGAAATCAAGTATCCTTTGGAAGATGGTAGTGGATATCTGACCATTGCCACCACAAGACCGGAGACCATGTTGGGTGACTTGGCAGTGGCTGTGCATCCAGAGGATGAGCGGTATCGGAATTTGGTGGGGAAATCTATTCTCTTGCCATTAACCGATCGAAAAATTCCTATTATTGCCGATTCCTATGTGGATATGGAGTTTGGTACAGGTGCGGTGAAGATCACACCATCTCATGATCCCAATGACTTTGTCGTGGGGGAAAGACATTCCCTAGGGCATCTACAGGTCATAGATGGCGAGGCAAAGATGAATGACAATGCCTATGCCTATGCAGGAATGGATCGTTATGAGGCCAGGAAGGCCATATTGCGTGATCTTGATGCGCAGGGGTTGTTGGCAAGTGAAAAGAGCCATGAGAACGCCGTAGGGCATTGTGAGAGATGTGGTACGGTCATTGAGCCTTTGCTAAGTAAACAGTGGTTTGTAAAGATGGAGCATCTTGCCAAGATTTCATTGGATCAATTGGATCAGGGGAAACCCAATTTCTATCCAGAACGATTTGAAAAGATTTATAGACATTGGCTAGAGGATTTGAAGGACTGGTGTATTTCTCGTCAGCTCTGGTGGGGCCATCGCATCCCTGTCTATTATTGTGATGATTGTCAACACGTGCATGTATCGTCAACGGATGTTTCTCTTTGTGAAGCATGTGGTTCATCTCATATTACGCAAGATAGTGATACTTTAGATACATGGTTTTCTTCTGCACTGTGGCCCTTCGGAACTCTGGGGTGGCCCAACATGGATAGTGAAGATTTAAAGAAATTTTTCCCCACAGATTTGTTGGTGACAGGATATGATATTATCTTTTTCTGGGTTATCCGCATGGTATTTTCATCTTTATGGCATATGGATGAAGTTCCCTTTAAGGATGTCTTTTTAACCGGTCTTGTTCGGGATAAGCAAGGTAGAAAGATGAGCAAATCTCTTGGCAATGGAATTGATCCTCTTGAAATTATTCGAGAGTATGGAGCCGATGCCTTGCGCTTTTCTCTTGTCATTGGAAATGCGCCTGGAAATGATTTGCGTTTTGATGACAAAAAGGTGGAGAATGGTAGAAATTTTGCCAACAAGGTTTGGAATGCCGCAAGATTTACTTTGATGAACTTGCCGGAGGACACGACCACGGACTTTTCATTGGATGAGTTGGAACCACAAGATCTATGGATATTGGAAAAATTGAATGATACCATTGCAACGATGAATAGAAACTTTTCCAAATATGAGGTCGGCTTGGCAGCGGATAGGATTTATTCTTTCATTTGGGAAGATTACTGTGATTATTATATCGAATTTTGTAAGAATGCTTTATACGGAGAGGATGAGAGGAGAAAGGCTCATACCCGTCAAGTTTTGCTCTATGTTCTTCGAGAGTCTCTCAAATTATTGCATCCCTTTATGCCTTTTATAACAGAGGAAATCTATCAAGCCCTGCCCAGTGCGGAAGGATTGATTATCACTTCTTCTTGGCCAGAGGTCATGTCCATAGATGATAGCGAAAGAGATTTCAGGACTGTGGAGAAGATGAAGGAAGTGATTCGTAGCATTCGAAATGCACGAAGTACGAGAAATATTGAGGCTGGAAAGAAGAGCAAGGTCATTCTTGCAGGCAATGAAGAATTGTCTAAAAAAATGATGGAACATGGAGATTTGATTCGTGCCCTTGTACAAGTTACGGAGATTGAGTTTTCTGATACGAGCCTCAATGCTGCAAACTTTCTCAAAGTTTCCATTCCCGAGTTGGATATGTATCTACCTTTGAAAGAACTGATTGATTTTGAAAAAGAAAAAATTCAAATTCAAAAGAACATACAAAATTATATGCAGGAGATAGAAAGATTGCGTCAAAAGCTGAGCAATCCAGGCTTTACGGAGAAGGCTCCAGAGGCCGTGGTCAATAAGGAAAGAGACAAATTAGCGGATTATGAGTCCTTGCTTTCCTCTGCAGAACAAAGCTTAAAAGAGCTGGGAGAGTAATATGAAGAAGAGACTTCTTTTAGAACAAGAGCGTATTCAAAAGAGAGTTAGGGAACTGGCAGAAGAAATCAATACATCCTATGGTGATGAGAAACTCATCATCGTACCTATTTTACGTGGTGGATTTATGTTTTCTGCCGATTTGATTCGTCATCTTAGGATGCCCGTAGAAATCGATTTTTTAACCACTTCTAGTTATGGCAATGCCACGGTTACTTCTGGAGATGTGCAGATTTATAGCGATGTTCGTTCCAATCTGAAGGGCAACCATGTTTTGGTGGTGGATGACATTATCGATTCGGGTAAAACCATTGCCCATGTGAAAGATCATATTCTTTCCAAGGAGCCAAAATCTTTGAAGTTTTGTACATTGTTGGATAAACCTTCGAGACGGAGAGTGGAAATTTCAAGTGATTTTGTTGGGTTTACCATTGATGACCTGTTTATTGTTGGATATGGTTTAGACTACCAGGGTCTATATCGAAATATTCCCTATATATTTGTGTTTGAGGAGGATAAGGAATGAAGAGGAAGATTATTTCCATGGAAGGGGGCTTCCTAACCTTTATGGTGGTTGCTCTGCTGTATATATTTTTGGGAAGCATTTTCCAGTTGGCGAATCTTGTTATGGGACTATTTTTATCCCAGATTTTGTTCCTCATTCTCGTTCCATGGGTGGTGGTGAAATACAAAAAATATGATATGAAATTATCCTTCGGCGTGGAAAGGGCAAAACGTTCGGTCTACTGGAGGGTGATTCTCATCATGATATTGACCTATCCTTTGGCAAGTATGCTGAGTGCCTTTTTCTCGAGTCTGATGGATGGGATTATTCCCATGCCTGATCTTAGTATTCCTCTTCCCAAGACTTTCCCCGAATATTTGAGAAGTTTGTTCTTTTTTGCCATTGTTCCTGGTGTCTGTGAAGAATGGATCTTCCGTGGATTTCTTTACAGGGCCATGGACGGTGTCAAAATACGGGCGAGAATTGTTTTTTTGGCAGCGCTCTTTGCGCTTTTCCATCTCAATCCCCACAATGTGGTGGGTCCCTTTATTCTAGGACTTGTCATAGGGTTTATACGGTATCGAACGGGTAGTATTTATCCTGCCATGGTTGCGCATGCTACCAACAATGGGATTGCCATGACCATTGCTTACGCTCTAAGGGATATGACGGATACTGTAGAGGATGCAAATCTGACTTTAGAGAATATGCAGATTAGTGGTATTCAGATATTTTTTGTCATTGCTATTACATGTATTTTAATTTTTGCTCTATATAGTATGTTGAGAAATTTCCCAAGATATAATAGAAAACGCACCATTGTAGATGCACCATCGACAAGGGGAAAGGTTATGATGGGAGTCGCATTTCTCCTCGTGACCATTGGGTTTTCCTTTGCAGTGTATGCTTTGATGTATGGGAATCCATTATAAATTTTCTTGTTGACAAAGCCCCACTTATTCTGTATAATTACTAGTTAGTGGGGCAAACGCCCAGATAGCTCAGTCGGTAGAGCAGTAGACTGAAAATCTACGTGTCGCTGGTTCGATTCCGGCTCTGGGCACCATGGCGGCATAGCCAAGTGGTAAGGCATGGGTCTGCAAAACCCTGATCACCAGTTCAAATCTGGTTGCCGCCTCCAAGCTCTTTTTAGAGCTTTTTTTCTTGATTAAATTTGATCGGTATGGTATACTGAATACAAATAGAAATACGAGGATTGAAACGTTCTTTTGAATCAACAGAGAGGCTCGGTAGCTGAAAAGAGCCACATCAAAAGAGGACCGGCGTTTTTGTAAGGTGCAGATAATGCATACCGTAACCTTCACGTTAAAGGTTTGAGAAGTAAGAAGGGTGGAACCACGAGACCATCGTCCCTTTATTTGGGATTGGTCTTTTTTAATTTAAGGAGGTATTTATGAGAAAATTGACGCTGCCTGATGGTAGCATCCGGGAATTCCCGGAAAATATGACCGTATATGATATCATTGGAGAAATTTCCATGGGACTTCGGAGGAATGCAGTTGGTGCGTTGGCCGGGGATAAGATTTTGGGAATGGAAGATGTGGTCAAAGAAGATGGAGATTTTAGAGTGTTGACTTTTGATGACCCCGAAGGGAAAAAAGTTTTTTGGCATACATCGGCACACTTATTGGCTTTGGCTGTGCAACGTCTTTTCCCAGGGGTTAAGTTTGGAATTGGTCCTGCCATTGACCAGGGATTTTACTATGACTTTGATACGGAACACCGCTTCACACCAGAGGATTTAGAAAAAATTGAAAAGGAAATGGTCAATATTTCAAAGGAAAAGCATACCGTTGTTCGTCGTGTCATGGATCGAGATGAGGCGAAAGAACATTTCAGGGGAATTGGCGAGAAGTACAAAGTCGACTTAATCGAAAATTTCCCAGAAGAGGAAGAGATTTCCTTCTATAAGATGGATACCTTCGATGATTTGTGTCGTGGTCCCCACCTTCATGATATAAGTATGATTAAGGCCATCAAGCTCATGAGTATCGCAGGAGCTTATTGGAGGGGAGATGAGAAAAATCCAATGCTCCAGAGGATTTATGGTATCACATTCCCCAAAAAGTCCATGTTGGATGAGTATCTAGATAGACTTGAAGAGGCCAAGAAGAGAGATCACAGAAAATTGGGTCGTGAGTTGGACTTGTTTAGTATACAAGAAGAAGGTCCTGGTTTTCCATTTTTCCATCCCAAAGGAATGGTCATTCAAAATGAGATTATCAATTTTTGGAAGGAAGAGCACAGAAAGGATGGATATGGTGAGGTAAGCACACCTTCCATTTTATCCAAACATTTGTGGCTTCAAAGTGGACACTGGGATCATTATAAAAACAATATGTATTTCACGGAGATCGATGACCAAGAATATGCCATTAAGCCCATGAATTGTCCGGGGAGCATTTTGATTTATAAGTCCAAACTCCACTCCTATAGAGATTTTCCTTTCCGTTGGGCGGAGCTAGGTCACGTTCATAGACATGAGCTAAGTGGAGCGCTTCATGGACTCATGCGGGTACGAAGTTTCACACAGGATGACGCACATTTATATATGTTGCCTGAGCATATTGAAGATGAGGTTTGGGGAGTCATCAAACTCATCGATAGAATTTATTCCGTCTTTGGCTTTAAATACACGATGGAACTTTCCACCCAACCCGAGGATTGTATGGGTACCGATGAACAATGGGATATTGCAACCAAAGCTTTGGAAGGAGCCCTTGCAAAGGCGGGTGTCGAATATAAGGTAAATCCAGGGGATGGCGCTTTTTATGGTCCAAAAATTGACTTCCACATCGAAGATGCCATTGGAAGGACTTGGCAGTGTGCAACGGTTCAGTTGGACTTCCAAATGCCCGAGCGATTTGAGATGGAGTATGTGGACAAGGACAACGAGAGAAAAAGACCCGTCATGGTGCACAGGGCAATTTTCGGTTCTCTTGAAAGATTCATGGGAATTTTGATTGAACACTTTGCAGGGAAGTTCCCCCTTTGGTTCTCACCGGTCCAAATGACCGTAATTCCCGTGAGTGAAAAGACCAACGACTATGCAGAACAGGTGTATAAGGAGTTGATGAACGCCGGATTTAGAGCGGAAATAGATTTACGGGATGAGAAGATGGGTGCCAAGATTCGAGAGGCTCAGATGCAAAAAATCAATTATATGATTGTTGTAGGGGAGCAAGAAAAAGAAAATGGTACCATTAGTATTCGAAACCGAGCAGGAAAATCCATCAATGGCAAACTGCTCAAAGAAGCAATAGAAGAATTTCATGAAGAAATTAAAACAAAAAGGATAGGTGATTAAATGGATATTTTACAATGGATCGACGATCATAAAGAAGAGATGTTGGAAGATTTAAAGACTCTGATTGAAATTGATTCGGTGGAAGGAACACCACAAGAAGGTGCCCCTTTCGGAACGGGACCTAGAGATGCTCTTTTGGCTTTTCTTGCCATTGGAGATAGAGATGGTTTCACTACAGACAATGTAGATAATTATGCCGGAGAAATTGAAATGGGTGAAGGAGAAGAAACCATTGGTATTCTAGCCCACGTGGATGTCGTTCCCGCAGGAAGCGGATGGGAAACCAATCCATTTGAGTTGGTACGCGATGGGGAATATCTCCAAGGCAGAGGCACCCAAGATGACAAGGGACCCGGAATTGCTGCGTACTATGCCATGCGTGCACTCAAAGAATGCAATGTGCCGATCAAGAGAAAATTACGTATGATTTTGGGTACCAATGAGGAAACCAATTGGGGCGGAATCAATTACTACAAAGAAAAAAGAGAGATGCCAGATTTTGGATTTACTCCTGATGCCCATTTCCCAGTTATTTTTGGAGAAAAGGGGATTACCACAGGAAAATTAAGGATTCCATTTGATTGGAAGAGTTCCAAGGTCTTGTCTGTCAAGGGAGGAAATGCTCCCAACATGGTCGCCGACGGATGCACCTTGGAATTGGAAAAGGGAATTTTGGAAATGGAAGCCCTTGATGCACTCCGCAAAGAAGGGATAGATGTCACAGTGGAGCAGGATCATGTGATCCTCTTTGCAAAGGGAAAAAGTGCCCACGGTTCCACACCAGAAGCTGGTGTCAATGCCATTTCAATTATGATGGAACAAATTGCCAAGTATTTGGGAGAGGATCCCTTCGCCTCCTTTGTGGATTTCTACAATGAAAAAATCGGATTCTTTATGCACGGAGAAGGCTTGGGTGTGGATTATGAAGATCCCATCAGCGGAAAATTAAACTTCAACGTTGGAATGATTCAAACAACAGATGAGGGTATCACTCTTGTTCTCAATATGCGCTTTCCATTAGAAGGTGTTGATGCAGAGATGATCAAAAAACAGATTGAGAAGTCCTCTCAAGATGTAGGAGGAGAGTTTATCATCCAAGGTGGAGAAACACCCCTCTTTATAGATCCTGAAAGCACTCTGGTTCGCTTGCTCATGGAAGCCTATCAGGAGCAAACAAAAGATTATGACGCCAAACCCATCACCATTGGAGGAGGTACCTATGCCAAGGCAATGAAGAATTGTGTTGGATATGGAGCCATGTTCCAGCATACGGAAGACAGGATGCACCAGAAAAATGAGAGAATCCCTCTGTCCGAATTGATGGATGCTGCCAAGATTTATGCCCTTGCATTGAAAAAATTGGCTACCGAAGAAAAAGTTATTTAAATTCCTTGACACGGGCGGTGAAATGAGGTATACTTATGCTTGTAGTGAATAAAGGACAAGCAGAAGTGGTCTTCTCACCTTATCACCGGTTGTGCATAAGGTAATACAATTGTAATTTTTGTGGACCTCTTCAGGTCCACTTTTATTTTAACTCTAAAGGAGGAGTGAGACATATCAAAGAATTAGATATTAACCGTGGAATCAGGGAAAAAGAAGTGCGTCTTATAGATGCTGAAGGAAATCAGTTGGGTATCATGCCCACGACACAAGCATTGTCTATTGCAGAAGAAGCAGATTTGGACTTAGTCAAAGTCGCACCCACTGCAAAGCCACCCGTATGTAGAATTTTGGATTATGGAAAATACAAATACGAGTTGCAGAAGAAAGACAAAGAGGCCAGAAAGAATCAAAAAGTCATTCGGGTGAAGGAAATCAAAATGACCCCAAATATTGAGACCCACGATCTTGATGTCAAAGCTTCAAAGGCCAAAGAGTTTTTATTGGCAGGAGACAAAATAAAAGTTTCCGTGCGATTTAGAGGTCGCCAAATGGGTCATACCAATCAAGGAAGAGAGGTTTTAGATGCCTTTTTTGAAGTATTGGAAGACCTGGCAGTTATCGACAAACCAGCAAAAATGGAAGGCAGAAATATGGTGATGTATATTATGCCAAAAACCACAAAAGGAGGACAAAATGCCTAAAGTGAAAACCCATAGGGGAAGTGCCAAGAGATTCAAAAGAACTGGATCTGGCAAATTAAAGAGATATAAGGCTTACAAGAGTCATAAGACAGGAAAGAAATCTCCAAAGCGTGTCCGCAATTTGAGACAGTCCACTCTTGTAAGTAAAGCCGACATGAATAGAATTGGAAACATGATACCGTAAGGAGGATACCATGGCAAGAATTAAAAGAAGCGTTCATGGACGCAAAAAAACTAAAAAAATACTAAAACAAGCAAAGGGGTATTACGGTTCTAAATCCAAACTTTACAGAACTGCCCATGAGGCCGTTATGAAAAGCCAAGATTATGCTTTCGATGGCCGTAAACAAAGAAAAAGAGATTTTCGTAAGCTATGGATTGCAAGAATCAATGCAGCCGTTCGTCCTTACGATTTGAGCTACTCAAGATTTATTGATGGTCTTAAGAAGAACAATATTGAAATCAACAGAAAAGTTTTGGCTGACATGGCCGTCAATGATCCCAATGGTTTCAAGCAATTGGTTGAATCTGTAAAATAAAGGTCTTATTAGATCTTTATTTTTTTGTTGAGTCTTTTGTTAAAACATTATATAATAGGGAGAGGAGGGTATCATGGAAAAGAAACATTGGTCAGATATATTTGACACAATCAAAGCATTGGATACTACATCTCTTTTAGATAAAGGACGAGATATGTTGCAATCGTTGGATGAAGGGCATGTGCAAGGGAAAATAGATTCCGAAAGTAAGTATCTTATCATGATGACGGAAGATTATCTTTCCGGAGAGTATACGGAGATTCGAAAAGGGACCTTGATTGCACTACTGTATACTTTGTTTTACACGTTTGTTCCTTCTCGTGCGATGAAACACTTTTTGGGAGAGAAAACCATTGGCCGGTCCATCTTTGTCTATGGAATTTCAATGGCCATGGTATATGGAGAACTCCAAAGATATAAGGCTTTTTTGGAGACGCAAAAAGTGGTAGAACAAACAGAATTTGGAACGATTACGTACTACAGGCATCGTTTGGAACCTAAGGAGAAAGATGCCAATCAAAATCCCGTTTTCAAACTGGATGAAGCAAACGTAGATGATGAGGAATGGATGACAAAATGAAACGACGAACGATATGGATTGTACTTTGTATAGTATTGCTATTATCATATGAAATACAGGGTCAAGAGCTATATGAAATTTATAATTTAAAAGGTGAAATCCATCTTGATGATGCGAGTTTGGTGACGGTTCATTGGAACAATGATCCCAAGATTTTAGAGGACATTGAACAAGGGAAAATTTCCAATGTGCGGATGACCATTGATGTGAAATTGGATCAGGGGCCCTTCCTCTCAGAGCAGGGACGTGATATGTTTAGTGAAGATATTATGCGACTTTCCCATACATTCAATCCCTTTATGCGAAGAAAAAATAGTTCTACAAAAAACACCATGGTAACCATTCGCCTATTTTATACTTATGATATGGGAGGCGAGAGAATCCAAGGACCCTATAGTGAAACCATATCTCTTGGACACAACTCTTATATCAAGAATGGAAGAGAGTGGAGCAAGGAATATTTGGATTTGGCTTCTAAAATTGGCTTGTTGACAGAAAACATGATGGAGGATATTCTTCGGCCCATCACTCGGTATGAGTTTATAAAGATGCTCATGAAAGTGGATGAATATATTGCAAAACACAATTATATTATTGGCAAAAGTTTTCATGATACGGGAGATAAGGATATCAATGGAGCTTACAATCTTGGCATTGTCAACGGGGTGGAGCCCGGAGTCTTCGGCGGTGAACGACAGCTCACCAAGGAGGAACTTTCGGTCATTGTCTATCGATACTTAAAACTTTTAGATCAAACCATGCCTCTTTTGCAGACCATGAGCTTTGCCGACGCCACAAGCGTGGCACCATGGGCAAGAGAAGCGGTATCTGCTCTTGAACAATCTGGTATCGTCCAGGGCGATGAATTCAAGAATTTTAATCCCAAACGAAAGGTGACCTGTGAAGAAGCGACAGTGATGGTGATTCGAATTTTAAATCAACAATAAAAAAGATCTTCTTTGATGCATTGTGCAATCGAAGAGGATCTTTTTATTTACATGACAAGCGGATTTTACTTAGCCAAGAAGCGAATATTTTTATCATTTTCTCTTTTGTCGTTTTTGCCTCAGTGCATTGGTTCGTCTGATTCGAAATATACGCGCAATGGATGAACTGACCAGCATGGCAACTCCAATGGCTACGGCAATAAAGCAAGCTTCAAGAATGGTGGATATTCCCTTCATGAGTTCGTCGTTGATTAAACTCAATATACCTTGATATACTTTAAGTCCAGGAACAAGGGGGATGATACCAATGATGATAAAATTGGTTGCCGGAGATTTCATGTACACAGCAAAGGCCTCTGTCATAAAACCTAAAATAATTCCTGAAAGGAATGTAGCAAAGACGGCATTGGTTCCCATATCCAAGAACAATTGAAAGAGCATCCAACTTGTGGCCGCTCCAAGGGCTGCAAGGGGAATGTTTCTTTTCCTGACTGTGAAAAGCAGGCAAAAGCCAATGCCGGAGATATAGCTGAGTAGAAAATGTAAGAGTAGCTTCATATGATACCTCCGAAGAAATTGTATAATGTTAACACACTACCGACACCGAATGCAATGGCAATTCCGATCATGACGGCCTCAATGCATCGTGCGGTCCCACTAATCAAATCTCCACTGATAAAATCTCGAATTCCATTGGTGAAGGCAACCCCTGGCACCAAGGGAAGTACGGAACCAACGATGGTACTGTCTAAATTAGCTGAAAATCCGAGATGGTAAAATAAGAGGGCAACGATAGAAACCAGAGCACTGGCCAAATAATTTCCCAAAAACACGGTATGACTCATTTCTGAAATTTTGTTGTTTGTGTGAAAAGCAATCCCACTGGCGATAAAAGCAGCAAAAAAGTCGAGAGCTCTTCCTCCAATGAGTACCGCAAAAATAGCACAACTCAAAGTGCATCCCAAATAAGAGAGCCAATAGGGATAGCCTTTGATGGAAGCGATTTTTTTTAATTCTTCATTCGCTTCTTCCACGGTAATATTTTCATCTACAAATCTTCGGCTTAGGGTATTGACCAACTCAATCTTTTCGAGGTTGGATGAGCGTTCGCTGATATTTTGAACATAGCAAACACCATCTGTGTCCCGATCCCCAATGATAATTACCGTCGGTGAGACAAAGGTTGCGACATTGGGTTTACCTCTGCTGTTGAGCATTCTGCGAATGGTATCTTCTGCTCGGTAGGTTTCCGAACCACTACGAACCATGATTTCACCAGCATAGAGCGCAACCTTATATAAAGCATTTTCATTATCCATAACAGGAAACCTCCTTTTTTAAATCTTTGTATATTATAAAAAATAATAGGCAAGTTTACAAGTGTTTCATTGATTTTCCCACGCTATACTTTATAATAGATGTAGGAGAGCCTATGATTTCGTTTCTATTGATAGCCCTGTTGGCTATAGTATCAACTGAACATCCATTTCTATTATACATGATTGCACCCACATGTGCCATCCTCTATTTATTTGAGTCATCTTTACGCAAGAAAATCCTTGTGTATGGTGCATTTTTTATTGGTGTCATTTTCTATACATGGATGCGGCAACCATCGATAGATGACGCTCGCATCATCAAAGATACAGGTGTGGTGACCGAAATTACTCAATATTCTGATGGATACAAAATAGTGGTTCAAACCAATCTCTTTTCCAAATATGCTTTTTATAGGGAAAAGACCATTTTGGAAAGGGGAGACCTTGTATCCTTTCTCGGAACAATGAAACCATTTGCTACGCCCTCCATGCCCCACATGGTTGATCAGAGGATCTATCAAGCTTCAAAAGGTATTACTGGAGTGATTCATATAGAGTCTCTTGAAAAAAAGGGGGAGGTTTTTTGGAAAGCTTTGTATCAATTTAGAGAGCATTTGGCGAGCATCTATGATAGGCACTTATCATCTGAAGCAAGCCTGCTTTCAAAGGCGTTGACCTTACG
>JAUNVC010000047.1 GCA_030537875.1 Tissierellia bacterium
TCTTGAGATACTTAAACTAAACCAAAGTTGACACGAAAAGTGAAGATTAATATTTTTGTAAATGATACTATCGAAATGAAAGGAGGTTACAATGAATTGGCTCAAACAATTCGGTCAAGCAATCCAATATATTGAGGATTCCTTAGAAAAAGATATTGATTATGAAAAAGTAGCTCAAATCGCAGGTTGTTCATCATCTTACTTTCAAAGACTATTTTCATATATTGTTGGAATCTCTGTATCTGAATACATTAGAAGACGAAGAATGACTCAAGCTGCTTTTGATTTACAAAATGGTGATAAAGTCATCGATACCGCTTACAAATACTGTTATGCTTCCCCATCTTCTTTTCATAGAGCTTTCCGACAAGTTCATGGAATAGCACCTACAAAATCCAGAAATAAAGGTGTCGTTTTAAATGCATATATGCCGATAAAATTATCTGTTGCCATCTCAGGAGGTGAATCTATGAAGTATCAAATCTTACAAAAACAGGAATTTAAGGTTATAGGATATAAAAAGAAATTAACTGATGATATGGAATTAAATCAAAATATTGTACCGAAATTCTGGCAAGAGATCCTTGCAAAAAAGGTGAATTCATTGTTGGAATTATCTTCTTGTGAACCGAAAGGACTTCTTGGAATTACAAAGCTCAATCACGACCACGGGTTTGACTATTATATTGGTGTTCCGTCGAATCAATTGATTGATGAAAAAGACTTATTTGAAATAATAATCCCTAAAGCCACTTGGGTAGTCTTTGAAAGTCACGGGAGATTTAAAGAATCTGTTCAAACAATTTTCCGCAGATTTTTAATGGAATGGCTCCCTTTTTCCGGATACCAATATGCTGAACTACCTGATATTGAAGTCTATCCAATTCCAAAAGGAGATCGTTCAGAAGGTTTCATTCAAGTATGGATTGCTATAAAGGAGGAATAAATATGTATCAAATATCAAAAAAAATAGTACCTAAACAAAGAGTTGTATTCATTCACTATGAAGGACCAATTAGAGACGCAAATAAGGTATTTCCTAAAGTATTTATGTCGGTAAAAGGTAAAGTAAATGGAGCCCCTTTTTTTCGATATATCAAGATGAAACCCAATAATGGTTTGGCTACGGTTCAATTATGTGTACCTACAGAGGAGACTCCCTCCAATCATCTTGTGCAAACCCAAGAATTGGAAGAAGTGGAAGTTTTAAGCACCACTCATCATGGAAGTTATGAAACGATTATGAACGCATACTCGGCATTGGATGATTATGCGAATAAAAATAAGCTTAAACTAACACCACCCTGGTCAGAAGTTTTTATTAAAGGTCCCGGACGGTTCTTAAAAGGCAATCCAAAGGAATATATTACAGAGATTCATTTTCCGTATGAGGAAATCAAATGACATCCGCAATTGAAATTTTACAGCTTTCAAAAACATACTCTTCGGGACTTAAAGCATTAAGTGATATTAATCTAGAAGTAGAACAAGGGGAAATCTTTGCCCTTCTAGGTTCCAATGGTGCCGGTAAAACGACACTTATCAAAATACTCACTACACTTCTCGTGCCCACCACTGGTACAGCTAAAATTCTTGGAAAAGATGTCATAAGAGATAGAATGAATGTACGAAGACATATTGCTTGTATAGCTCAGAAGCCATCCTTAGACTCCTTTTTGTCTTTAAAGGAAAATATGGAATTTCAAGGCAAGCTCTATGGCCTTTCTTCTGGTGATATGAGAGTCCGAATGGAAAAACTAATTTATATTTTTCATCTAGATACTTATTTGAATTATCCTATGAACCATTTTTCAGGAGGTATGTTGCGACGTGCAGATATTGCTGTAAATATGATGTCAAACCCTAAGATTCTTTTTCTAGATGAGCCTACAACGGGAATGGATATCGCCTCACGAATGTCTCTTTGGTCTACCATAGAGGAAATTCGAGATGAATTTAATACCACCATCGTCCTAACAACCCATTATTTGGAAGAAGCTGAACAATTAAGCGATCAAATTGCCATTTTACAAAAGGGAAGGTTATTAATCCAAGACTCTATGGAAAATTTAAAAAAACATTTTGGTCAAAAGATTTGTGAGGTAACATGGTCTGATGTGAAAATCGCAAAATCAATGACAGAAAAAATCAAGAAAAATTTTCCATTTTATTCTATTGTCAGAAACAAAGAAACCACGTTGATAAAAATCAAGATAAACCTCTTCAGTTAGAATCCCTTTTTCATTGGATTGCAAGAGAAACTCATGGCTATTTGTCAGTTCGAAAGGTAAAGCCGAGTCTTAATGATATCTTTC
>JAUNVC010000048.1 GCA_030537875.1 Tissierellia bacterium
GAAGTACAGGGGATCAATCGGGATTATATCGTTATAGAGTATCGGGGAGATGATAAACTCTTTCTTCCCATTGAATCCATGGATCTTATCTATAAATATATTGGAAATGAGACAACTGCCCCTCGCTTAAATAAGCTCAATTCAGCAGAATGGAATCGAACGAAGCAAAAGGCAAAAAAATCCATTGACGATATGGCGGATGATCTGATTAAACTCTATGCTCGTCGAGAAAATTTGCCGGGCCATGCTTTCCCCGGAGATGGGGAATTTCAAAGGGAGTTTGAGGATGCCTTTATCTATGAGGATACGGAAGGACAGGTAAAGACTTCCCAGGAGATTAAAGAAGATATGGAGAAACCTCGTCCCATGGATCGTCTGCTCTGTGCTGATGTGGGCTATGGAAAAACGGAGGTTGCCTTACGAGCTGCCTTTAAGGCCATATTAGATGGGAAGCAGGTGGCTTTTTTAGTGCCTACAACGATTTTGGCTCAACAACATTACAACACGATGGTGGATCGGTTTAAGGATTTTCCAGTATCTGTTGGAATCTTGTCCCGTTTTCGAAATAAGACGGAACAGACAAAAGATTTGGATGATTTAAAGAAGGGTTTTTTAGACATTATCGTGGGAACACATCGCTTATTGTCTAAAGATGTAGTCTTCAAGGATCTGGGGCTTTTAATCATTGATGAGGAACAAAGATTCGGGGTTCGACACAAGGAAAAATTAAAAATGCTCAAAGAAAATGTGGATACACTGACGCTTACCGCCACCCCCATTCCGAGAACCCTCCAAATGTCCATGATTGGAATTCGAGATATGTCAGTGATTGACGAGCCTCCGGAAGAGAGATTTCCCATCCAGACCTATGTTTTGGAGTACAATGATATGATGGTTCGGGAAGCTATTTTAAAAGAAATTGAACGAGGCGGACAAGTTTACTTTGTCTACAATCAAGTTTCCCATATGGAGTACAAACTTCGGGAATTACGAGAATTGGTTCCCGAGGCAACCTTTGCCATGGCCAACGGACAGATGACAGAACGCATTTTAGAAAATACCATGGTGGACTTTATGAATGGGGAGATTGACGTACTCCTTTGTTCCACCATTATTGAAACGGGAATGGATATTCAAAATGCCAATACCATGATTGTGACAGAAGCCAATCGTTTGGGGCTTTCCCAACTTTACCAACTGAGGGGGCGAATCGGTCGTTCTGCTCGGATGGCCTATGCTTATTTCACCTATGAGAGGGATGTTAGTATTTCCGAAGTGGCAGAAAAAAGATTACAGGCAATTAAGGAGTTTACTGAATTCGGATCAGGATATAAAATTGCGTTGCGAGATTTGGAAATTCGAGGATCCGGCTCTATTTTAGGGGCCAGACAGCATGGTCATATGGACTCCATAGGATACGATCTCTATATAAAATATCTGACAGAAGCAGTAAAAAAATTAAAGGGAATTCAAGAAGAGATAAAAATTGAAACCACTATTGATTTAAAAATAGATTCCTATATTCCTAAAGAATATATTGTGGATGAGGAGTTGCGATTGGAAATTTACAAAAAGATTTCTGTCATAGAATCCGAGGAGGATTACTCTGATTTAATTGATGAATTGATTGATCGATTTTCCGATATACCAAAAGAAGTTTCCAATTTGATGGATATTGCTCTCCTTCGAAGCAAGGCTTCTAAGAACCAGGTGATAAGCATTGTTCAACGGGGAGAGGAGTATGAAGTGAAGTTGATGGGAGAAATGGATCTGATCCTTATAGGAGCAGTTCAAGATCAGTTTAAAAATATCACTTTTTCTCCCGGGGATACGCCATCTATGACCTTAAAGGATTTAAAGTATCCGGTGGAAGATTTGAAAAAATTAATCTCTCTACTCAGTTTACACAAAAAAAACACAAAAGTTGGGGAAAAATAGTGTATAATAGTTAAATATAGCAAAAAATAGAGGAGTGTAAATATAAAGATGAATTTAAAAAGATTAGGGACATTGGCCCTTGCATCGGTGATGACTTTTTCTCTCATTGGATGTACAAAAAAAGGACCTGAAGGTGTAGCAGCAAAAGTGAACGATGTGGAGATTCCCATGGAAGACTTTTACCGAAACTATGCCATGAGAAGAGATCAAGTTATCATGATGGCAGGTGGCGACAAGGAAGCTTTGAATCAAAAGGGAAGAGATGGCCAAGGTACTACGAACGAAATCATTAAGAAACAAACGTTGGAAGATCTTATAGATAGCGAAGTGGTAAAACAAGCAGCAAAAAAAGAGGGGATCGAAGTTCCTAAGACG
>JAUNVC010000049.1 GCA_030537875.1 Tissierellia bacterium
GTGGTGAAACATTTGACCAAAAAAAGACCGATGAGATTGCTGATAAAATAAAAAAAGACTCCGAAAAAAATTCTTATCTCACCTCAGATCGTATGACCGAAAAAGTTGCTGTTTTATTAAATACATTTATTATGCTAATCGTGATTGGAACGGCTGTACTAATTATCGGAGTTGCAAACATTTTAATCCAGCTATTAATTTACGGCATCCTCTTTCTCTTTCCTTCAATACTATTTTTAGCTTTGATTCCAAATATGCACCATCTGTTAAAAAATGGCTTCATGTTATTAGGAACACTGTTTGCTTCAAAGATAGGGATTGGATTCGGTTTTGGTCTCTTGTTCTCTATTTTAAATTTGTTAGATACTTTTTTTGTTGTCACAAACATTGTCACTATGATCGTGGGACTGTTTGTCAAAGTTTTGTTGGGGCTATTTATCTGGAAGAATAAAGGACAGATTGTTCGTTCATTGACGAAAGGTAAAGCAGAGTTAAAAGACTTTTCTTTCAATCCAAAACAAGCTATTCAAGAAAGGCAACAACAACGAGCACAAAAAGAAGATCAGCAAAATCGCTATGCTGAACAAGACTATAAAACACAAACCGCAGAAAATGATTATCTTCGATCAGGTATAGAGCTAGATCACGCTTATCGTCAAAATGAACTACAGGATAATTTATTAGTGCAAGCTGGGGAGGAAGAAACTTCTCTTCATCAAACGGCAATGCCTTTTGATGAACAACCAATGGAGTCCAAAGAAGAACCACTCCCTACCGATACTTTTGATGTAAACGACTCAGAAGAATCATTTAACTATCCTGTTGAGAACACTTCTGGTTCTGTCTCAAATACAGAGCCATTACTCGCTGAAACCGCATTACTTACAGAAGAGGTTGATGATAATTTGCTTAGCCCAAATGCTTTAACAGAAGAAACAGAAATACCTGTTGAATCAGTCATTGAAACAAGCAATGTAAAGGACGACTCATCAGAAACAGAGCCACACCTCCCTTCTCCAGTTACAGAACAAGAAGCTCAGCAACTAGAAAAAGAAATCAGTCATCTAAGGAAAGAAACCTATACTACGCCAGAATTTAGTGAGAAACAAGCCTATGAAAATGCGTAAGTTATTTCCATTACTTATTGTGGGCTTCTTTTTCGTTTTTTTTATGCTCATCGCTGGCAGTAGTTCTTCTACTACACACACAGCCTCCGAAGAAGGACAAAACCTGCCAGAAGCAGTGCTTCGTTGGAAAGATAAAGTCACAAAAGAAGCTGCTAAAAATGAGATTTCCGAAGCGGTTCCTTATTTATTAGGAATCATTATGGCAGAATCAGGGGGAAATTCAGAAAAATATCCCGATGTAATGCAATGTTCCGAAAGCCAAGGAAAGCCACCTAATTCAATTCAAGATCCAAATGAATCCATTGAAGTTGGCGTAAAATATTTTGCAGATATGTGGAAAGGACACCGAGAATACGATGTTTTAAATATTGTACAAGCCTATAATTTTGGAGGTGGCTTTCTAAGTCATTCTGGTAAGAGCTACTCTCTGGATCATGCGATTCAATTCTCGAAAAATCAAGCAGGTGGAAAAACAGTCACTTACACTAATCCCATAGCTGTCAACTTAGGCTATGATTATCGTTATGCGTATGGCAATATGTTTTACGCTCAAATTGTTAAACAGTACATCACTTCAACTTCCAGCAATAATAGCCAAGGAAATTCAGCTATTGTAAAATCAGCACTTAAAGAATTAGATGAAGGAACACATGAGGGAGGGATGAAGTATTGGCAATGGTACGGCTTTAATGGACGTGTAGAATGGTGCGCTATTTTTGTTTCTTATAATGCTGAAAAAGCTGGGGTTATAATGGAACGGTTCGCTTATTGCCCAACAGGTATCGAAAATTTTAAAGCTAAAAATCAGTGGTTGGGGAAAGGAAATTTGCCTAAAAGTGGTAATATCATCTTTTTTGACTGAGATGGCGACTCTATTAGTGACCATGTAGGGATTGTGGAGAAAGTCGAAAACGCGATTATTTTTACAATCGAAGGTAATTCAGGCGATAAAATCGCAAAGCAAAACTATGAAAAAAATAGTCCTTATATTATGGGATATGGAACACCATAAATTTTAAAACTAAAAATACTGGTGAAAAAAGTTTACAGCTTGCACAACTTCATTTTGTAAAATTAAATAAAAAATTTTTTAACTTTACTCAAAGAAGGAGCAGATACTGTCATTTTTACGATATCTGCTCCTCATACTTAATAACTACTTGTACCTTATAACACGTGT
>JAUNVC010000022.1 GCA_030537875.1 Tissierellia bacterium
TCATGGTCATGGTGGTGGTCATGGTCATCTTGGCAGGAGTCCCCTGGGATACGGGTGTTAAAATAGAAAGCATCAATTCCATTTTTCATTCTTCTCTCATAGAGAAGCTCATATCCATCGACGGCCAGTTTTTTTAATTCCCTTTCAAAGGCCTCCCGATCGGCTCCCAAATCAAGCAAGGCACCAATCATCATATTTCCACTGATTCCCGAAACAGAATCAATATATAGAGTTTTCATACTACCCTCCTATTTTTTCATTGATACGGGCAGCCAAAAAGCCCGCCCCAAATCCATTGTCGATATTGACCACACTCACTCCCGAAGCACAGGAATTGAGCATACTAAGAAGGGCAGCGACCCCTCCAAAGGAAGCCCCGTATCCCACAGAGGTGGGTACTGCAATGACCGGTGCATCCACCAGGCCTCCCACCACAGAAGCCAAAGCTCCCTCCATCCCGGCTATGGCGATGACCACATTGGCATGGTATAGAATGTCACGTTTGTCCAAAAGGCGGTGTAGCCCTGCCACCCCCACGTCATAGACCCGTTCCACCCGGTTCCCAAAGAGTTCTAAGGTAAGGGCCGCTTCTTCTGCCACAGCCATGTCGGAGGTGCCTCCGGTGACCACGGCCACATATCCAGGTTTTATTTTTATCTCATGGTTCTTCAGGATCATCACTTTGGCAAGGGGAGAATAGTCCGCTTGAGGGAATCGTTGTTTGATGGTAGAATAAACCGTTTCAGGAACCCGTGTAACAAGAACATTGGAACGTTTCTCAAGAGACTCCATAATCTTTAGAATTTGTTCACAGGTCTTTCCCGCCCCATAAATGACCTCCGGCACTCCATTTCTTAGCGCCCGATGATGATCCACCTTAGCAAAGCCCAAATCTTCATAGGGGAGTTCCCGCAGGGACTCCATGGCCCCCTCTAAGGAAATGCTTCCCTCTTTATATTTTTGTAAAATTTCTTCTATATAGTTTTTATCCATCCTTACCCCGATCTTTTAATTCTAAATTTAAACTTCCCATCTGATATCCTCCCAAATCCAAGGTGACAAAGAGAAATCCCTGGGACTTGAAATAGTGGTCGATTGCTTCCCTATGTTGGACCAAAGCTTCGATTTTTTCCACCGGCACCTCAATGCGGGCAATGGTTCCATGATGTCGAACCCGGCAAGAAATAAAGCCCAAATCCCATAGATAGTCTTCACAGGCCTCCACCATTGCGATGGCTTGGGGGGTAATTTTGGTACCGTAGGGAATGCGGGATGCCAAACAGGCTTTGGAAGGCTTATTCCAAGTGGGAATCTTTCTTTCTTTGGAAATTTCTCGAATGTCCCTCTTGGTGAGTCCCGCTTCTTTCAATGGACTTTGAATGTTCAACTCCTGCAACGCACGAAGCCCCGGACGATAATCATCCAAATCATCAAAATTGGTTCCGTCGGCCACGATGGTAAACCCTCTCTCCTTTGCTTCACGGAGTATTTTTTCAAAGATCCCCTTTTTGCAATGGTAACATCTTTCTTTCCCATTTTCCACAAACCCCTCCATGGAATACTCCTCGGCTTCCACAAAAATATGCTGAAATCCCTGTGCAAGGGTGATGGTTTCTTCCCGCTCTCTCTTGGTATGCATGCTCATGGTTAAGGTGATGGGCAAGACATTTTCTTTCCCCAACACATCTGCTGCATAAAATAATAAAAAGGAAGAGTCCACCCCACCAGAAAAGGCAATGGCCACCTTTCCATAGGATTGAAGAATCTTTCGTAATGCAATTTCTTTTCTTTGTCGATCTTCCATGATACCTCCCCTTCTATTATAGGAAAAACTGAAAAAAATGTCGATAAAAAAAGGACTTGGAAAAGTCCTTTTTCATGTATCTCTTGTCTATTTGTTGGGAGAAATGATGAAGATGTGTCCCCACCAATCCTTAATTCCCTTGGCAACTTCTGAAGCGAGATAGAGTCTGTCTTTTCCGAGGGGCTCCTTGGTATCCTTGTATTTCATACCCCAGTTGTTGGGATCATACACTTCAAAATAGAGTTTGCCATCGATCATCTCATAGCCTTTAACGATGAGGAAATGTCCTCCATCAAATCCATAAAATCTTTCCGTTCTGTCCTTGCGGGGATATTTGGAAGTGGAAACGGCTTTCATTTCCATACATAGAAGGGCGATCTTGCCTTCTTCTAAGGCCTTTTGAATTTGTGCTTCATCGGTGAAAGCCTGCACTTCATAGGTGACCTTTTTCTCGTCAAAATAGGAAGCGATGATATCGGTATTCCACCAATCTCCTCCATTGACTTCCCAGTTACGGACACTCTCTCCGGTGGCTTCACTGGTTTGATCAAGCCATTTCATAACCATGGCCACCGAGGTGGGACCACAGTTTCCGTCGGAATATTTTCCCGTGTTTCCTTGGTCCATGAACCAGTCATAGGCCACGTCATTGTGAACGCCCTTGGTGAGATCGTTTTCTTCCGTTGCTTCTTGCTCTTCTTTTTCTTCCACTTTCTCTTCTGTATCTACAGGCCCGTCTTCTTCCTCTGTCTCTACAAAGGTTAAGACAATGGCCTTGGTCTCAGGATCATAGTCCACATCAAAATTTAAAAATTCCGCCACGTCGCGAAGTTTCACATAGTTATTTTGCGCAATAAGTGCCGTTTCTACGATTCTTTCTTCTCCATTGACAAGAATGGTTTGCTCTGCCACCTCACCGGTCACTTTGCCTTCTGCCAGAGGGGTCAAATCGCCCTCTTGTTTTTCATAGGCTTCGCCATTGACAATTTCGACCTGTTTATGCTCTGCATTCCAGAGAACGTTAAATCTTGCACCGGTTTCTGCAAAAAGGGCAGCGAGATCCCGTAATTTGAAATAATTCCGCTCTTCAATCAAGTAGGAGTTAATCTCTACTTCTGTTCCGTTTAAAAGAACTGGTTGAAAAGATTTTTCACCTTCGGCAGATTTTGCCTGTAATCCCATGGCCATAGAGCAAATCATGACCAAAGCCAGTAAAATTGTTATATATTTTTTCATAATATCACCTCCTATTTAGTATAGCATAGAAAGGGAAAAAAGCCTATATGAAAAGAGACCCCGGTAGGAGGGGTCTCTTTTGGTATGATTGATATTAATCGTAAATGATGTATACCGTATCCCACCAGTTGTAAAGTCCGTTAGAAACTTCGCTGGCAAGGTAAAGTCTATCTTTACCCATGGGTTGACCATTGGAGTAGGTCATGCCCCAGTTGTTGGGATCGTATACTTCAAAGTATAGCGTTCCGCCTTCTTTTTTATAGCCTTTGATGATGAGGAAGTGACCGCTATCGTAGGAATAGAATTTACCCTTGTTGGAATAGCGTGGATTGTAGTTTCTAGATACAGCTTCCATGGTCATGCAGACCAATACAATGTTTCCATTGTCGATGGCGTTGGTAACAGTACTTGTTCCGTAGTAACGACGGCTGCTGTAGCTTACACCATGATTTCTGAAGTAGGAAGTAATCATGTTGGTGCTCCACCAATCTCCATTGTTGGGATACCAATCACGGACAGTTTTTCCCGTTTCTCTGCTGTAACGATCCAGCCATTTCATAACCATGGCTACAGATGTGGGTCCACAGTTGTTTCCAGAATACTGTCCCGTGTATCCTTGATCCATGTACCAATCCCATGGTCTATTGCTAGAAACATGAACATCTTGGTCTACGGGTTTGGGATCGGGTGTCGGTGTTGGATTCCACCACCACCACCAATTGGTCGTTGCGTTACCCGCATAACGGGCCTCAGCAACTTGTCCTGCGAATGGTAATAGCAGCATTGCTAGAACCAATAAAATGGTCAGTTTTTTTCTCATAAATGACCCTCCTTTACTTTTTTGGCTTTCGCCTCTTTTATTATATCACAGTGTTATCTGTGCTTTCAAGTGTCCAATAATGCTTCTCAAGCGATTTTTCACTACTTTGAAAAATCTGACTTTAGTTTTTTTATAACATCGTTACACTCAATTGCATAAAAGGCCTCTTGCTTCTCATGGTTGCTTTCCTCGGATGTTTATTTTGTAAAAATTTCAGAGTTTCTGTTAAAAAAAATAACTCCATCTGTATATCAAAGGATTCATTTTGTTTTTAAGTTTCTAACTAGTTCTTGTTGAAACACTGTAAATATCACACGCTTTTGTGTTGTTTCGATATTCGAAATATTTTTATATACTTTTCGCAAGGGACTTTCTTTTAATATGTCCCTCTACATTCTTTGAAATGTCACCATCCATCTTTTTTTCCAATAAAAAAGAGCCATGGGTTAAAAACCACATAGCCCTTTTTCTTTCGATGTCTTTATGACAATGGCCTTGGTTTCCTTATCATAGTCCACCTCAAAGCCCAAAATTTTCGCCACATCTCTCAATTTTACATAATTGTTCTGATTGATCAATGCAGTTTGTACACGATAGGTGGCGGCATCTACATAAATCCCTTGTACAGAAAGTTCTCCTGATACGGCACCTTCCTCCAGGGGAGCCAAATCTCCAGCCTGTTTTTCATAGGGTTGATGTTTATAAATTTCTACTCTCTTTTTTTCCTTATTGTACTGAATATTAAACTGGGCACAAGTTCCATTTAAAAGAGCTGCCAAGTCTCTCATTTTAAAGTAATTTCGTTCCGCAATGAGATAGGAACTAATCTGAACTTCTTCTCCGTCTAAGATCACCTTTTGGAAAGATTTGCTTCCGGTGACAGCCTCTGCCTTAACAGAAGAAACCAGTACAAATACCATGGTCATTGCCAATAGGATGGATACTATCTTTTTCATGTTTTCACCTCTTGTATAGTATATCATATTTTTTCTTAAAAGTTAATTTTTATGGTGTCACAATTTCAATGGCTTTCGTCTCTAGATTGTAGTCCACCGTAAAACCCAAATGTTCCGCCATATCTCGCAACATGACATAATTGTTCTCTGCAATAAGCACAGATGTTATCTCTACAAACCCCCGATCCAAGGCCATGGTTTGCCTATATTGAACACCTTTTACCGGTCCTTTGGGGAGTGGCTTTCCATCCTCTTCCAAGGGTTCATAGCGCAAACCCTTGATCATATAGACCCGCTTCATCATTTCATCATAGCCCACTTGAAAGGCCGCCTTGGTGGAGCGAAGGAGTTTTGCCAAGTCTCGTAGACGATAATAATTTCTCTCTTCAATGAGATAGCTTTCCATATGGGTCTTTTCCCCATTGAGATAGAGTTGTTGGAAGGATACCTCCCCTTCCACCTCCCGTTTTTCCACCGGCTCACTGGGTTTTTCTTCTTTAACATCAACTTCCTCGGGACCTTCTTTTGTCCTCTGGATGATAAAGCTTTCCTCTCCATCGGTATAGTCAATATAAAATGGGGAACGGTAGGCGAGGACTTTCATATATTCTTCTCCCTGTTCCAACAAACTCTCCAAGGGTACATAGATGTCCCCATCCTCCCATAAAATGGCCGTGCCAAAGATGGGGTCTTCTCCCACAAACCCACTGCACAGAGTTTTTTTCTTCTCCAAGGTCATTTCCTCATAGGCTCCCTTTCGGATAAAAAGTTGCCAAGCTTCCACATGGAGAACACTTTCTATATCAGTCCCCCGTAGAAACCGTAGTACATCCTGGATGGACACATACCATATGGAATGGTCCGTCTGTCCATCGGGCAATACGAGAATATCCGCCTCTCCCTCTTGATCTCCGTAGCGCAGGGGAAAATAACTCTTATGGATCTCACCTTCTGGTTGGAAAATCCATGGATTGGGCTTAAATAGACGGAGAATTTGATCCATATCCATGGAATCGAAATTGGAACTTTCCTCATCCGTCGCACCTTGGATAGGTATATTCATGAAACATAGCATACCAATGATTAACAATATTCCTATTTTCTTCATAGTTCATCCTTTCTGCCTTTAGAATATCAAATTTTTCTTTAAAAGGCAAGAAAAAAGCCCCTTGCGGAGCTTTATCTTACGCTGTTTTATACCTTTCCAAGGGGAGTTTTGCCAAGACGAATAGTAGAATGACGGCAATGACCAGTTCCGCTGCGAGAAAACTTCCATTATATCCCATGGAGTAGAGCCAGACATTGGAGCCTTCTGCATATTCTGCAAAGAAAATCACTCCAGAAAGAACATGACAGACAAACCGCCCAAACACGGCGATAGACGCTCCCATCACGATGGCCTGGCTTCTTTGAGTTCCGTAGTACATGGAATGGAAGAGTCCCGCCAGTCCCAAACAGGCAAAGGCGAGGGGATAGTCCAATAGGAATTGGGGAATCCCGATCACATATCCGTCAATCAAAGCATCTAATATGCCATAAACCGTACCTGCCAAGAGTCCCGGCGCCAATCCCCAACGCAAAGCGAAGAAGATGAGGGGAACCATCTGTCCGGCGGTGACGGATCCTCCCTGTGGCATACGATACAATCGAACGAATCCCAAGACAATGGATAGGGCAATCATAATGCCCCCCTCTGTAAGAATTTGCAATTCTTTTCTTTTCATAAAAAAACCTCCTCTAATTTTTTGTCACAGAAGAGATCCCACACTTTCCTACGCCGGTATGACCCGGTTCAGGTTCGAGGGTTGCGATGCTCTCAGCCCGAAGGCACCCCTAGTGACAAATCCATTGTACCTCATTTTTCCCAAAAAAGCAAAGGAAGCGGTAGATACCGCTTCCTGTCCTATTCTGCCTTTTTGTCAAAATAGAGCGTTCCATCCTCAATTCTCTTCACCTCGAGGCGAAGTTTTTGGAGGGTGGCCTTGTTCTTAAAGACCATCACATCCCCCACCTTCACATCTCCAAAGGCTGGGTGAGAAACCTGGGTTTTCTTTTCCAATGCTTCAAACTCTTTGGCTTCGGCCCATAGATGATAAAATCTTCCCTCACTCAAGAGAGCATTGACCGCCCGAATGAGCTCCTGATTATAATCCAAATCATTGGCTCCATGTCCAGCCACGGGCAAGTATATGTCGCAATTATCCATTTCCTTGGCAAGTTCCCAAGCTCCGCTGGGACGACAGTCCACATCATATCTTCCATGGACAATGACGGTCTTAATATCCCGAATTTTATCCACATTGTCTAGGATGTAGTTGTCATTGGTCCATCCCAATCCATGGGAGAAATAATAACATTCCAATCTGGCCAAAGAGATGTCCACCGGTTTGGGTTTCTTCTGAAAATCTGGTTTCGGAGGATGGAGACGCACAAGCCCCATCTCCCAACCAGCCCAATGGGTACTGGCTTCTTCTATCTGTTCCTTGGTACCTTTTTGGAAAATCTCCTCATACCCTGCCACAATATCATCCCATTTTTCTCTGGGGAGGAAGTTTCGATAGGCTTCAAAATTCTCAGGATAGAAATAACTGGCGCCTTCTTGGTAGAGCCAACGAATGTCCTCTTTTCGTCCGAGGAAAATTCCTCGAAGAGCCATGGCTTTTACCCGATCCGGATGGGCAATGGCATAGGAGAGAGCCAAGGTCGTTCCGAAGGAACCTCCAAATATGCTCCACTTCTCTATTCCATAATGCTCTCGAATCTTTTCCATATCTGCCACAAGATGATCCACCGTATTGGCTTCAATGCTGGCAAAGGGTGTAGATTTTCCGCACCCCCTCTGATCAAAAGCAATGACATCAAATTTAAACAAATCAAAGAAGGAAAAACTAGTATCTCTTATGTTGCCTCCCGGGCCTCCGTGGCACACGATAACTTTTTCCCCTTCCGGATTTCCCTTTCTATAGAGAGCAAGACGATGACCGTCACCCACTTCTAAAAATTCTGTCGGTTGTAATTCAGCCATAATAACCTCCTTTTGCCCATAGTATATCATAGCCCCCATAAAAATACATCTGTTTTTGTCAAGAACCCTTGAGGGTGAAAGCTTTTATGGTAGAATATGGGTAAGATCTCTACGAGGTCGTAGAGAGGATTGGAAACTATTAACTATCATTGGAGGATCTCTATGAAACCCATCCCCCTCCTATTGGAGGCATTAAAAAAATCCCACACAAATCGCCATTTGGTCCTCACAGGATCTGTGGGGCGAGGAAAATCTACCCTTCTTCAAGCCTATTTGAAGGAGCTCCCCCCAGCCTATGTGGTGCGCACCCACGTGGACAAAGAACATCGGCACATTTGGGCCCAACTCCCCTCGGGAACCATCATCGAGCTGGCCTATTTTGACCGCGGATTTCACGCCTATGAAGAGGGGTTTTTTCAACTGCTCACCGCCATGAAAAAAGAAAGTGTTGGCTATGAAAGAATCGTCATTGACGAAGTGGGTCACGTGGAAACGCAGGTCCCCTCTTATATAGAAGAAATTCTCAATCTATCCAAAGAAAAAACCATGATCTATGTGGTGCGAAAAGATCGTTCCCCTTTTTGGGATCGGATCGATGCACTTCAAGACCATAGTCTCTTTGATTTAGATCATTGCTATTAGGGGCAGGGCCCCTTTTTTCTTTCCCTATTATCGGAGAATCCCTTCTCCTCCCACATGACGACTTTCCCCTTCGTCAAAGTGATAAATATAGGACCAACCATGGGCTGTGGGATGATCTTTGACAAAGCCGCAGGATTCAAAGAGCCTCTTGGAAGCTGCGTTGAAATAATAGACTTCTCGAACAGCCATCCAAGTCCAGCCCTTCCTCTTTCCTTCTTGCAAAAGGGCCTTGACCACCCTTCTTCCGATACCCTGTTGACGGTGTGTTCCTGCAAGAACGATGGGCATATCTTTTTGGGAAAAGGTCACATCTCCAATCGGAATCCAGTCTTTTCCTTTTTTATAAATAATATAGACCTCTCCCCGATCAGAGAGATACTCATACATTCTTTGAAGCTGTTCCAATGAGTAAGGCCCACCATGGTCCTTTCCATCGATCATCTCCAAATCCTCCTCATCTCGATACCAAAGAAGTGCAAAGCTCACATCTTGGTCCTTGGTATAGGGGCGAAGTTCCAAATCTTCTCCCAGGGAAATTTTTGTTATCATATTGCCTCCTATGTAGGGGAAGGTCGCCCTTCCCATGATTTATTCCGGTTTTTTTCCGGCCATTACAATATAATGGAATCCATCTTGATGTTTGCGGAAAAACTTCCGCATGGATTTAAAACGAGCAAAATTTTTCTTTTTCAAACCATTGAGCATGATTTTTAAGAAACCAAAGAGCCCCTCATCTCGAATGAGTCCTTTGGGACGGAGGAAAATCAATTTCCCCACCTTTCGTTTCGGTTCAGAAAATCCAGCTTCTTCATAAAGAGCCGTCCACTTTTTCTCATCCAGAGGATGAACAGAGATCTTTAAGATCTCTCGAAGCTCACGTAAATGCTCCGACTTGTGGTCGTCCATGCAGACATCGTGGGTGAGAAGCATTCCACCAGGCTTTAACACACGGAAATACTCCTTTAGACAAGCCACTTTTGAATTTGTGGCCAACATGGTCAGCATGGCCTCATTGATGACAATATCAAAACTCTCATCCTCGAAGGGGAGCTTCCTTGCGTCGGCCTTTTGTACATGGATTTTTGCGTCCAATGCATGCTCTTGAATGGCCTTTCTCGCCTTGTCCAATGCTGGCTCAAAGCGATCCACCCCTTCCATATTGCAATGATAGGTCTGGGCCAATTTGATGAGATTGACTCCCATATTGCAGCCCACTTCCAAAACTTTCTTTTCTGGGGTCAGCTCGGCTTGGTCGAGAATCCAACCAGTGCCTTCCATGCCTCCAGGTCGTAACTTGGTCTTGCCCAATCGGGCTAAAAATTCGTGTCCTTGTTCCATCACATCTCCACTTGAACCATGGAATAGAAGAGTCCCTTTTCTTCCATCAATTCGGTATAGGTGCCCGTTTCCACAAGTTTGCCCTCTTTGAGCACCAGTATTTGGTCAAACTTGTTCATAATATCCCCGTCAAGATTATGACTAATCACGATCCGGGTGGTGTTTTTCAAGGACAAAATAGTGTCCATGATTTTTCTTGTCGTATCCTGATCCAAAGCAGCGGTGGCCTCATCTACAAAGAGTATGGAACTCTGTCGAATGAGGGCCCGGGCAATGGACAGACGTTGTTTTTCCCCTCCCGAAAGATTGGACCCATTTTCTCCACAGGACTCACTCCCTTTGGCCTCAAAAACTTCTTTCAAATTGGCTCGAGAGACGGAAACTTGGATATCCTCCTCTTCAAAAGGTTGAAACAATGTAATATTATTCTCCATATTGGTATCAAACACAAAAACATTTTGTTCAATCAAGGATACATGATGATATAGAGAATCTAAGGAAATTTCTCTGAGAGAAAGAGAGTCATAAAGAATCTCCCCCTCATATGCATCGAAGGTTCCCAATAGCATTTTTAATAAGGTGCTTTTCCCACTTCCCGAAGGCCCCACCAAAGCATAGGACTTGCCCTTCTCAAAGGTGTGGGTAATATGATCTAGGGTTTGAACTCCCGGCCCATAGGAAAAACAAAGATTTCTCACCTTGATGGATGATTCATGGGTCATCTCCTTGATGGCAAGAGGGTCTTCTTCCCTGTGGGTCAATCCCTCGGCCCGTCCGATAATCTCCCTTCCTGCATGGAAGGCAGCAACCTCGGTGGGAAGATCTTGCAAGGGTCCGAGAACATAACTCATGAGCTGAACAAAGACAATGACCGCAGAGGCCTCCATTTTGCCTTGGATGGCCAAGTAGGCACTGTAGAGAAAAGCGAAGGTTTGGACCAACTCAGAACTAATGAAGCTCATCAGCCCCAAACGCCCCTTGGTGAGATTTCTCTGATACCTCGTCGACTCCAATTCCCGATTTTCCTCCAAGAAAATTTGGTGGACATTCTCCTCTGCTTGGAAACTCTTGATGACCGTAAATCCACTGAATAAATCCTTCATGTAAGCCACAAAATTCCGATTGGACGCAGAAAGGGCCATTTCCTTGGCGGCTAGTTTACGAGAGGCAAGCACAGAAATAAAAAAGGGAATGATGGTTAGAGCCACCATCAGAATGGTAAAACTCCCATTGTAGTAGGCCATCATGGCAAGGGCTGTAAACAGGTGTACAAAGCGAACGGGAATCACAAAAATTCCATTTAAATATCCAGCTTCAATGGGATTGAGATCATTGGTGAAGGTGGAAATATACTCCCCTGTCCGATGATGGAAAAATCCACGAATGTTCTTCTTCAAAATCGAGGACATGGTATGTTCCTTGTAATTTTGAAGAGCCCTCTTCTGAAAGGCCGATTCCAAATACACGCGAACCAGAATGAACGTACCGGTAAAGGCAAAGAAGAAAGCCATATTGCGAACAGTCAATAACAAAAGATCCAAATCTTTCTCCGTACCAGCCTTTAAGATTTGCTGCATGAAGTAGGCCACCAACACAAAACAGATCTCCGTAATGACCCTTACAATGAGAGCCATTGCCAAAATCCCTCGGTTGTTTTCAAATAAAGTCTTGGTATATGTGATCTTGGTTCTTTTCTTAATCATTCCATCCCTCCTCACTTTATTATATCATTCTACGGAGTATTAAATATAAATATATTGTTTAAAACCTTTCTTTTTAGGATAATATTTCACAAATTTTGAGATAAAATTCACAATTTTGGGTATGTATATGTAAAAGAATTTGAAAGGAGACAGTATGGCAAAAGTAACAGATGCAATGAAAGAATTTATGACCGATCACTTGGCTTACATCGCCACGGTTGACGAAGATGGGAACCCCAACATTGGACCGAAGCGTTCGGCCCGTCTATTGGATGACAATCATATCATCTTCAACGAAAACACCGGTGGACAAACCATGAGAAATATTCTGAATAACGGCAAAGTGGCCGTGGCCTATGTGGACTGGCCCAAACTCTTGGGATACCGCTTTGTCGGAAGGGCGGAAGTCTTTGAAGATGGGGAATATTTTGAAGAATGTTGCCAATGGGCAAAAGGAAAAATGGGAGCCCCAAAAGCAGCGGTGGTCATAACCATTGAACGAATCTTCAACCTCCAATCTGGAGGCAATGCTGGAAAAGAAATCTTTGACGAAAAATAAAAAAACGGAGATCATCTCCGTTTTTTGTTTACCATTCTCTAAAAGCAAAGCCAAGTTTTTCAATTCGCCGTTCCAAGGCTCTGGAACCAATTTCTTCCCAATCGCCCCTCTCCTCGCATTGCAACAGGTGTTGGTAGAGTCGCGGTCCTTCATACATCTTCAAATCTACTTTGTATTTTTCTCCATTGGAATCCACCAACGTAAGATAGAGTTGACTCTTATAGGCATAGATACCATAGGATGCAATGTCTTCGTGTCGAAGCATTGTTTCTCTCCCACGAAAATCCCAGATACGGATATAGTCCTCTCCATCTTCGAAACCACTCCTTTTGTATTGACTCCATTTAAAAAGAGTCAGCAAGAAAAAGACAATGGTCACAAGGCCATAGACGATCATCTGAGACTTCTCTCCACCCTTGGTCCATAGCAAGTAGCACGTAAATCCAGGGAAAAAAATGGTTCCAAAGGCAAAAATATAAATAGAAACCATCATGGCCCTTCCCGGTCGTTGTCTTTCTCCCTCTTCTGTCACATCTTTTCTTGGTGTGAAGCGGATTTTCTTACCAATGGTAAACATGATAAAGATCAACAACACCGTACCAAGAATTTTTATCATCTCTTTTCGGTCCATATTCCCTCCTATAACCTTTCTTATTCATAGTGTACCACAAACCTAGTTCCATATTCCATTGGTATGAAAATTTCATCCAAAGATATCTTCTTTCATTTGATTGACAAGCATTCATTTGATTGACAAGGCCATTTCCCCTTGTTATACTCAAAACAGGAGGAAAACATGCGACATAAAAAAATTATTATCCCTTTTCTACTGGGCATGGCCTGTATCTTTCTGAGCCAATGGCTCCTGCGAACTCCCCTATTGATACTATTAAAAAAATATGGTCCCTTGGGAGAATGGGAAGTATTTTATCCCCTCATCACCGGCTTTTTCATTGCCCTAAGCGCCGGAGTTTTTGAAGAAACGGGACGATTCCTATTTCGAAAATACACATTGCAACACTATGACACCATTGCATGTGCCATCTTCTTTGGACTGGGTCATGGGCTTCTGGAAGCCTTGCTCCTCCTCTTGCCTTCCATCCAAAGTTTGGATTCTAATCATCTTCCCCTCCTCTTATTGGAGCGAATCCTAGCCATCCTCTACCACATAGGAGCATCGGTTCTCATATGGAAGGGATTTTGGAAAAAGAAAGAAATTCTATACCTTTTCTTTACCATCCTACTCCATGGCCTCATCAACTTCACCATTCCCCTGGCAACGGAAGCCATGTGGCCCCCGGCCCTATTCTATGGTGTGTTAATCTTCACCGACATTTTTCTCATGGTCCATGTGGCCTGGGAAGTAAAAAGGAGGAAACCATGAAAAAACATATTTATATTCTCATATCCTTGGTGCTGATTCTGGGAGTATCTGCCTGTACCAAAGGATCCATACCATCGGAAGAAAAAGAAACGTACAAATCTCTGGCAGAAGACATCATCCAAAAGGTCCAAAGCTATGATTTTGAAAGCTTGGAAGACATCTCCACCGACGAATTAAAAAAGGCCCTCACCGAGGAAACCACCAATAAGATTAAAGAAATCCTCGCACCCAAGGGCGCCTTCCAATCCTTTGATAAGGCGAAATTCACCACTCGAAAAGATCCCCATACCCAACTGGAATACATCCTCGTGCAATACAAAGTAAAATACGAAGAAGACTCCGTCATCTATTCTCTCACCTTTGACAAAGAGAAAAAACTGGCAGGAATCTTCTTGAAATAAGGACTTCGGTCCTTTTTTTATTTTTAAAAAAGCCCCAAGGGGCATTTTTAAATCTACGCAGTACCTTCATCCTTCGGATAGAAGGAATAATACTCATCTTCCATATAATCACCTCTACGTAGAATTCCCTTATCCTCATGGATAAAAATAAACCAATCGCGATGGCGCAAGAAAGAAAACTTAATGATTTTTTTGTGCTTTATGGAATAGGCCATTGGTGTTTCATGATTCTCTACATTCCATCGGACTAAATCGTCCGAGTTTCGAATATAACTAATAGGCTTCTTTGATATAAGCAACATTTCAAAACAATCCCCCACCAATTCCATCAAAGTGATTTTAAAGGCTCCTTTCTTCAATCTTGTATAGGTCAATATAAAAAGATGATGATTAGAGGAAGAAACATCATAGAGATTCTTGGGGAGTGCTATGGAGTCAGAGGAATAAAGAGAAAATAATTTCGTATATCGACCGTCTTCATTTTTGCCTAGAACATATATCTTATCCTTATATAGATGGGCAGACTGGGATTCTCTAGCCACAACCTCTTTTCTGTCCCTCACCAAATCATATGCATAAACGCAAAACTCTCCGTTCTCCATTTCTGTAAAATAAACAATATCCTTGTGGACCACCATGGAATGGATCACATGAGTTCCTGCCATCAAATACTCTAAAGAAAACTGATGAAGTCTCCTTTGCTCACCGGTCCGTCTAGAAAATACATCAAGATAGAGTTCTGCCGATTGGTCTTCATCCTCTTCATAGAGAGGATAATCTACATACCCAGAAGTATATACCAACCAATCCTTAGAGCAAACCTCCAAATTGGAAAAAGGTATCTCTGCATCAAACCCCATGAGCTTCTTCCATTTCTTTGATGATGGATCATAGATGCCAAGTTCACTTATATCATCTTCCCTTTCCAACTCAAGAAGAAGGGATCTATCTTCTAACGTTCTCCACACATGATTAGAATAATGTTTTGGGAGTCCGGTAAAATCAATTTTTTCAACATGATATATCTTACGTGCATCTGTCGATACCATATAAAATAACTTTGAGCTTAGTTTCAAAACTATGATACCTGCGAAAAACACCACGATAAACAAAAGAATATATCCTAAAATTTTTAAAAAAATCATATACACCTCCTTTTAAAAGTATAACACAAAAATATCAACAAAAAAAAGATGAAAGTATCTACTTCCATCTTTTCTATCCTACAATACATCAAATGTTCATTGATTTCCTGGATTTTCACACAATATGAATATTATTTTTAAATATCTTGATTTTTCAAGCTCCAGTGTCCGACACCAATCGATAAAGCAATGGCTACAATAGACACGATCATACATGTGATCATCTCTTTTGTCGTAATCGTATGACGTATGATTTCAATATTACCCACCAAGCTATATTGAGTGATATCAAATGGATTGGAAGTCACTTTTTCCACCAAGGTATTGATTCCTTTATAGAAAGGTTCTTGTAGGAATAGAAAATAGCCCAGACTGATGATGAGTGTCAGTGCATTTTTTCTTGTAATAACTGCTATTGCAATTACTAAGGAACCATACCCTAGGATGAGCATCCATTTTGCAAGTGTGTATCTTAAAAATCCCGACCATGCCACTATAGAGCTTGTTTCCAATAGCACCCAATCTGCTATAAATGCCACAAGATACGTCAAAACAAAAGTCAGAAGAGAAAAAATTGCAGTAAGGATTATTTTTGAAATAATAAAGCTACTTTTATTTCCTATATAACCATACATATTCTTAATAAATCCAGTAGTAAAATCGGTAGTTGCCAAGAAAACAGCAAATATAATGGTAAACATGAGCAGGAAATTCCCCCCAGAAAGAGCAAGTGTCCAATCCAAAACATCCATTTCTTCGTAGGTTTTTCCAACCACATCTTTTTGCATTGCTTCAATGTTTTCTGATAATTTCAGTTCTTCTATATCCTTTAAATTGGAATAGGTCATCATTACAGAAATTGCAGATAAAATAATTAGTGCGGCAAGAAGAAGCCATGTAGATTTCATTTTTTTAGCCTTGTAAAAATCCCATTTCAATAATTTACCCATCGTATCTGTCTCCTCCTACCAAGTCAAAATAATACTCTTCCAGTGATTTCTCCCCGCTTAATTCTTCCAATTCTTCTTTTGTTGCTTGCAAGACCACTTTCCCATTGTCAATGATACAGTAGTCCGTGGCAATTTTGGACAATTCATCCAGTAAATGACTGGAAACAACAATGGTAGTACCATAGGATTCATTGATTTCCTTTAGCATGGAGCGTACATGCTTAATTCCTTGTGGATCCAACCCATTGATGGGTTCATCTAAAAGCAACAATTCCGGATCATTGGCTAGAGCAACGGCAATTCCAAGTCTTTGCTTCATGCCAAGGGAGTACGCCTTTACTTTTTTCTCCTTATGGGGAGTTAGACCCACCAGTTCAATCAATTCATCAATTTTTTCTTTGGTATAGCTACCCTTACCACATAGGAGGATAGACTTAATATTATCAAAGGCATTCATGAAGGGATACAATCCTGGAGCTTCAATAAGGGTACCTACCCTTTTAAGAAAATCCATTTGCTTTGTTTCGATCCCGTTTGTATAATAAATGATTTCTCCATCCGTTGAATTGATTAAATCACTAATCAATTTCATCAAGGTTGTCTTCCCAGCTCCATTTCTACCCACAAGACCATAAATACTGCCTTTCTTTAATTGTATATCTACATGGTTAATGGCAGTATTGTTCTTATATTTCTTTGTAAGACTCTTCGTTTCTACGATATATTCCATAGAATCCTCCTTCTTTTAAATTTAACTTTTACCAAGCTTTCTTTATGGATATAAAAAGTAATATGATAATACATAACATAGTGTAAAATATCTTGTGTAAACATAAAAATGTTCCTTAAGATAGAAAAA
>JAUNVC010000023.1 GCA_030537875.1 Tissierellia bacterium
CTGTTGCTTCTTCTGCAACTTCCTCTTGTGGAGCTTTGTCTTCGTAAATTCCATTATTCTTGAAAAGATAATGTACTGTGTCAGTGGGTTTTGCTCCAACACTCATCCAATACGTAGCACGTTCTTTATTGATTTTTACATTTTTGGGTTTGCTAATGGGATTATAAAATCCAATCTCTTCAATAAAGCGTCCGTTTCTAGGAGATCTAGAATCTGCTACAATGACTCGATAGTATGGGTTCTTCTTAGATCCCATTCTTCTCAATCTAATTTTTACTGCCATGTTGTCACCTCCTTATCATTTTTTAATTAAAAAACGGAAATCCCGATTTAGAAAATGATTTCTTCTTCGACATAGAACTAAACTTCTTCATCATTTTCTTGGTTTCCTTGAATTGTTTAATCAACTTGCTCACATCTGATGGAGCTGTTCCCGAACCCTTTGCGATGCGATTTTTTCTAGAAGCATCGATTATATCAGGATTGGTTCGTTCCTTTGGAGTCATACTACGAATTATCGCTTCCAATTTCGTCATTTGCCTCTCATCAACTTGCATATTTTTCATTGCTTTATTGGACATGCCAGGAAGCATACCTAGAATTTCATTCAGTGGTCCCATTTTCTTGAGCTGCTCCATTTGATCTAAAAAGTCATCAAAGGTGAAAGATAAATCTCTCATTTTCTTCTCAAGCTCTTGAGCCTTTTTTTGATCGTAGGCTAATTCAGCTTTTTCGATTAACGTCAGCACGTCACCCATTCCAAGAATTCTACCAGCCAAACGATCCGGTTTAAAGCTTTCTATTTTATCTAGTTTTTCTCCAGTCGTTATGAATTTTATTGGCTTATCAATAATTGAGCGAATACTAAGTGCTGCTCCCCCTCTAGCATCACCGTCTAGTTTTGTCAATACAACACCGGTAATCTCGAGGGCATCATTGAATGTTTTTCCAACATTCACAGCATCTTGACCTGTCATAGAATCGATGACAAGCAAGGTCTCACTTACTGTAACAGTCTCTTTGATCTTTCTTAGCTCATCCATCAAAGTTTCATCAATGTGAAGTCTTCCTGCCGTATCTACGATGATTGTGTCATAGTTTTCTCTAGAAGCGACATCTACGGCTTCTTTAACCGTTTTGGCTGGTTCCTGAGTTCCTCTTTCTAAAACTTCAACCCCTACCTGCTCAGCGACAATTTGAAGTTGCTTTATAGCAGCAGGACGGTAGATATCAGCGGCCACAAGAAGTGGTTTTCGATTCATCTTTTTTAAGAGCCCAGCTAGTTTTGCAGTAGTAGTCGTCTTTCCAGCACCTTGCAGTCCACACATGAGAATCACAGTAGGTCTTCTCGAAAAATCGAGTTTTTCTTCTTTCCCCCCCATGATGTTTGTCAGTTCTTCATTGACTATCTTGATGACTTGCTGAGCTGGTGTCAAGCTTTCCATTACTTCTTTTCCGATAGAACGTTCTTTGACTTTATTTACAAAAGCTTTAACCACCTTAAAGTTGACATCTGCTTCCAACAATGCCATCTTGACTTCACGCATGACGAGGTCGACATCTTTTTCGCTAAGTTTTCCTTTACCAGTTATCTTTGCAAGAGATTGTTGGATTTTATCACTTAAGCTTTCAAACATATCAATCTTCCATCTTTTCTATATTGCTAAGCAGAACAAAAATATCATCTTTAATATCTTCTGGAACATCAGAACGATTGACAACCTTTTCATGTAATCTCTTTATATCATCCTTGGCATCTTCAATTTTAAAAAAGGTCTTGGCAAATCGTAAACAATCTTCAAATTTGTCCAGCTTGTTGACTGCTTTTCGAATGGTCAAGCTTACTGCTTGCTTTGTAATTCCCATTTCATCTGCAATCTCTTGCATGGTGTAATCATTATTGTAGTACAGATCAACACAATTCCTTTGTTTTTCAGTTAGCAAGTTTTTGTAAAACTCGTAAAGAGTTCCCACTTCAAAATATCGTATCATTTAACCATCCTCTGTCAATCTTTTTGTTTGACGTATATATTGTACACGTTTTATTCTTTGTTGTCAACACTTAGATTCAATTTTTTATGAAAAAATCGCTTCCACAAACCATGTTGGATCAAATGGCTGCAAATCATAAATTTGCTCTCCAACTCCAATAATTTTTACTGGCAACTTGGCTTCATATTGTATCGGTATGATGACTCCGCCTTTAGCAGTCCCATCCAATTTATTTAGTGAAACACCTGTAAGTTGTGCTGCTTTTTTAAACTCTTGTACTTGCAATAAAGCATTTTGACCTGTAGTCGCATCTAAAGCTAAAATTACTTCCATTGTTGCGTTGGGAAGCTTTCTGTCTATCGTTCTTTTAATCTTATTCAATTCGTTCATTAAATTTACTTTATTATGCAATCGTCCAGCCGTATCAATTATGGTGATGTCAATATTATTGTTTGACGCATAATCCAAACCATCAAAGACTACCGCTGCTGGATCAGCCCCTTCTTTTTGACTGACTACATGAACACCTGCCCTTTTCCCCCAAACCTCTAGTTGCTCAATGGCCGCGGCACGAAATGTATCGGCAGCAACAAGCATTACGGATTTTCCTTCATTTTTTAGTTGATACGCAAGCTTTCCTGCCGTCGTAGTTTTCCCTACACCATTGACACCTACCATGAGAATCACTGCCGGAGAAGGATCTAAAACTAGCTCATTAGAACTTATATTTTTTTGCATAACTTCCAGTATCACTTGTTTTAATACATTGCGTGCCTCTGAAGTGTTGCGTATGCCATTTTCTATCACTCTATCCTTCAGCAAATCAATGATGGTCATTGTAGTCTCGGCTCCCATATCACTCATAACAAGAATTTCTTCTAATTCATCATAAAAATCATCATCAATTTCATTGCCTAGAAATAAGCTATTCATTTTGTAAGACAAATTTTTCCTTGTCTTGGTAATGCCAAGTGCAAATCTTTTCAGCATGTTTTTTTCAGAACCATTCTCTTCCTCTGAAGTTTGCTGCAATGGTTCTTTCTTTTCGTCAGTATCGTTAGCTGCTTTTTGATTCAAATCAAGTTCAGACTCGGCTTCTTCCACCGCTTCCAAAATTGAAGATTTTTCCTTTTCTTGGATCACACCTTCATGAACTTTATCTTTCTCATCTTTTTGTTTCTTTTTAAACCACCGAAACATTATCTTCCTCCATATAATCTTCCATTTTCATACTAATAAGTTCAGATATTCCCTTTTTTCTCATACAAACACCATATATGCAGTCCGCAACCTCAAGGGTTAGTTTTCTATGGGTAATAATCAAAAATTGACTATCTTTACTCAGTTTGCGTAAATATTCAATATAGCGCATAATATTTGCATCATCCAAAGCTGCGTCAATCTCATCAAGAATACAAAAGGGTGATGGCTTTAACTTTAAAAACGCAAATAATAAAGCAATTGCTGTTAGCGTTTTTTCACCGCCTGACAATAAACTTAAACTTTGCGGTTTTTTTCCTGGGGGCATCGCGACAATTGAGATTCCTGAATGCAGGGGATCACTTTCATCTGTTAATGTTAAATCCGCTGTCCCGCCATTAAATAATTGTTCATATACCTCTTTAAAATTTGTCCGAATATCTTTAAAAGCAACATTGAATTGCTTTCTCATCTGCCGATTGATATCTGTTACTATTGAATTTAAGTCCTGTAAGCTCTCTTCAATGTCACTAACTTGCTTTTCGTAAAACTCTTTTCTTTCCAACACTTCATGAAATTCAGAAATAGCATTTAAGTTGATATTTCCCATTTCTTCAATCATTGTTTGGATTTCAGAGACACGAGTTTTCTTTTTGGTGATATTTTTCGTATCTCTTTCTACCTCGACAAACGCATCAACAGACATGTGATGTACTGATTGAATCTCTTCAGCAAGCAAACTTAGATTTTCGTCCATTCGTGCTTTTTTTATCTCAATGTCAGTCAACTTTTGTCCGATCAATTGAACTTCTTCTTGAATTTCCTCAAAGTTTCTTTCTATGGCATCTCTCTCTCCGTGAATTGCTTCTTTCTTGTCTATGATCTCATTCAGTTTGCCATTCCAGCTATGCTCTTCCGTTTCTTCTGCCTTCAATTCTTCAAACAAACGACTGTCTTCTTCTTTTGAAAGCATTAAGGATTTAATAACTGATTCCAATCTATCTTGAAGCTTTTCTAACTCCAAAGATCCTTCTTCTTTCAACAAAAGCAACTCATCCATTCTCTTTCGTGCAGATTCATATTTTAATTGGAATATCTCCTTTTTCTGTTGCACATTTCTCAATTCTTCATATTCCTTGGAAAGGTTCTGCTTTCTTTGTACATATGTCCGTTGAGAATCTTCTAGTTTTCTTTCTATATCATTCTGATCAATCTCATTCTTCTCTTTTTCAGTTATCTGAGTCAATTCATTTTTATACCCAATGAGAACCGTTTTTCTCTCTTCCAACCTCTCCTTCATCGATTCTTTCTGTAATTCCATTGAAATCATTAAATTTCTATGTTCAGCCATAAGTTTCGAAGCGGTTGAAAAACTGGAATGAAGTTCAGATAATTGATGCTTATTTTCTTCTTGTTCTAAGAATTGCTTGTTTACGGTATCAGAGATATTTTCCTTCTGAATCAGAAGTTGTTTTATGTTTTCTTTCACCGCCAACATTGTAACTGTCTTCTTTTTGTAATCACCACCGGTAATTGAACCTGAGTGATGAAGAAAGTCCCCTTCTAAAGTTATAATAGACTGGGTATGTTTCTTTCTACTTTTAATAGCATTGTCCAATGTGTCATATAAGATAACATCTCTAAATAAGTGAGATATTAGAGCTTCGAAACCCGGTTTAATTTTTACAAACTCTATAGCATATCCAAGACATCCGTCATGTACCTTTAACGATGGAAGTGTATACTGTTTCTTGTATAGTTCCATCGGTAAAAACGTTGCACGACCAACTTTATTTCTTTTCATTTCTTCTATGATTGTTTTCGCCGTAGCTTGATCCTTCGTAACCACATATTGAAGTTTACTGCCTAAAAGAACTTCGATCGCTTTAATATACTCTTTTTCCGTTTCAATACACTCCACTACCAATCCGTGAATACCATCCATGGAGCTGAATGTATTTTTTATAAATTTTACAGGGCTATAATATAGATCGTCTCCACGCAAAAGATTTTCGTTGATTTGAAGTTCATAATTTATCTTAGACTGCTCCATTTGAAGCTTGTTAATCTCCGAAGCCAAATGGTGGGATTCTTCCTCTGCTTTCTGTTTCTTGGAAAGAATAGCTTCTAAATCATCCGCCATCGTTCTTCCCTTCTCTTCTGCATCCAAAACTTGGGCTGTTTTTGACTCAATTTGTTTCTGTAAACTCAAAATCTCATCTTCCACATTACGGAGAATCGTTTCTAGGTGAATTTTTTTATTTTTAGCAAGCTGAGTTTCCTGGTTCATAAGCAAAGCCTGCCGTTGTTCATTTTCAAATTGCTGGTCAAGTTCTTCAAGTAGCCTTTGAATTGTGCCCATCCGTTTTTTTTCTTCGTCTCCAAATTCGACTTCTTCTGCATCTTTGAGTGAAGATATTTCGATTTCTAGTCTGTTGGAGTCTTTAATATACATATCAATCTTGGATTGTAGAGTTTTGATTTGCTCATTCAATTGTCTTTCTTCTTCTTGATTATTTTTAATTTTTTCTTTAGACAATAGATATTGTGTTCGAATCTCACTGAATTTCTTTGTACTCAAAAGCTTTTGATCTTGAATTTCCCTTAAATCATCGTCTAAGGAACTTATTTTCTTTTCTATTTCTTCTCTTTTCGCAAATAGACTTTTCTTTGCATCTTCTGCCTTAACTTTAGATTCCTGTATAGAAGATATTTGCTTTTCATAGTCGAGATAAGAACTACGGAATTTAAGTAAATTAAAATAAAGTATATCTAATTCGAGAGAGTTCTTTTCTACGATAAAAGTATTGTAGGTTTCCGTTCGCTCTTTCTCTTTTAGTAGTTTCTCATATTGGCTTAAAATTTCATCATATCTATCGTGAATACGTTCTAAATCCTCTTCTGCTCGGGAAATCTTTCGAAGCGCTTCTTCCTTTTTAAATTTAAATTTGCTAATCCCAGAAGCTTCTTCAAAAATACTTCTCCTATCCTCCGGACGATTAGAAAGAACTTCGTCAATTTGTCCTTGACCAATGATGGAGTATCCATCACGACCAATTCCTGTATCCATAAAAAGTTCACGTATATCTTTTAGGCGAACCTTATTTTTATTGATTAAAAACTCACTTTCACCATCTCTAAACATACGTCTACATACAGTAATTTCATCATATGGAAGCCCCGTAAAATCATGGCAATCTGTCAGGGTCATAGAGACTTCCGCATACCCTACGGGCTTTGCATCTTCTGTGCCAGTGAATATTACATCTTCCATCCGATTTCCACGTAAATTTTTAATACTGGACTCTCCCAATACCCATCGAATAGCATCACTAATATTGCTTTTGCCACTTCCGTTCGGGCCAACAATTGCTGTGATTCCAGGCAAAAAAGATAGCTTTGTATTATGCAAAAAACTCTTGAAACCCTTTATTTTCAGTTCCTTTAATATCAAGAAAATCTCTCCCAACAGAATATAAGAGAAGCTTGACGCTTCTCCTTATTTCAACTTCTCTACGTAATGAATGCAATCTCCCACAGTTTTTATATCTTCCAGATCTCCGTCTTCAGCTTCTAAACCTAACTCAACTTCCATTGTCATAACCAATTCTACCAAATCCAGGGAATCGGCATTGAGATCTTCTTTAAATGATGTCGCATCCGTTAATTCCTCAACTTCTTTGTTAAACTGTTGAGCAATCAATTGATATACCTTTGCTCTTAAATCTTCCATATTAATCCTCCTTAGAAAATGATTTTTCCAATTCATCTATCATTCCAGATTCAATCGTCTTCTTGGCGACAACAATTGAATTATAAAATGCATTCATATCTGAACTGCCGTGGGCCTTTACAACCGTCTTTTTTAATCCCAGCAATGGAACGCCGCCATGCTTTGAGGCATCCAAGGATGCAAATTTAATTTTCATAGGTTTATACATTAGTCCAAGGCCTATTTTTGCTGTCCAGCTGTTTTTGGCCACATCTTTAAGTAGAAAATTAAAATGTTGGAATACACCCTCCAATGTCTTTAAAAATATGTTCCCTGTAAACCCATCGGTGACAATGATGTCACAGTCCCCTTCGAAAACATACCTTGCCTCTATATTTCCTTTAAAATTAAGCTGAGATTGACTTAGCAACTTAAAAGTTTCCTGTGTAAGCTCAGATCCCTTATGTTCCTCTGTACCATTGTTCAACAACATGATAGAAGGATGGGGGATTCCTACGATGGTTTTAAGATACTTTTCGGCCATGACAGCGAAGGAATATAATAAATCCGAGGTACAATCAGCATTGGCTCCAATATCTAACATGAATACAGTGCGGTTTTTTGCTGGGAAAGGAGCCATAAGTGCGGCACGCTTTATACCAGGGATGCGTCCTACAATCGTCATTCCTCCGGCCAGCAATGCACCCGTACTTCCTCCAGAAACGAAACCATGGTATGCCCCATCTTTTACCAAACGTAACCCCTTTGAAATAGATGAGTCTCGTTTTTGTCTTATGGCAAATGCGGGATTGGGTTCATTCATTGAGATTTCTTCCGCGGCATGGACAAATTCTAGCCCTTTCGAAGTAGCTTCATCCTCAATGCTTTTTGGGCCAATGATGCCAACATCTACTTGTAAATTAGATTTTGCCTTGGCTCCTGCATTTAATACAACAGAGGGGCCTGCATCTAATCCATATGCATCTAATAATAGTTTCATAGTATTACCTCTTTCTAGACAAGTATAAACTAAAACCTCAAATTTTGCAACTATAACGACGATGCTATACTCATATTCAGCCATTCTCTTAATAAGAAAAAAGAATCCTTCATAAGGATTCTTTTCACATTCTTCATCATAAAGTAATTCTCTTAGTCTACGGAAATAACTTCTCTCTTATTGTAAAAACCGCAGTGAGGGCATACTCTATGTGGTCTCTTAGGTTCTCCACACTCAGGACAATCCATAACAGTAACTCTGGGCAAAACATAAGATGACGCTCTACGTCTATCTCTTCTTGCCTTCGATGTCCTTCTCTTAGGTACAGCCATATTCACACCTCCTATATGCATACATCAGTCAATAGTATATTATAATACAGTTGATTGATGTTGTCAAGACTAGCTTAGTCTCTTCGTGTCTTTTGCTATCATCAGCTCTTCATTGGTGGGAATTACAATAGCCTTCACCTTTGAATCATCGGTTGTGATGCAAACTTCTTTTCCTCTACTGTTATTTTTCTCTTCATCCAACGTCATACCGAGGAAGGTCAAGTTCTTCATAATATCTTCACGCATTTCTTTTGAATTTTCACCTACGCCTGCTGTAAATACAATGATATCTACCCCATTCATTAATGTAGCGTATGCTCCAATATATTTTCTAACTCGATTTGCAAATTGTGTTAGTGCAATTCTTGCTCGTTCATTTGTTTCCTGCTCCGCTTCAATATCTCTAAAATCAGAGCTGATTCCAGATAAGGCCAAGACACCGCTCTTTTTGTTTAAAATTGTATTGATATCTTCTTTGGATAAACCCTCTTTTTCCATTAAGAAAGGAATGATTGCTGGGTCCATATCTCCACTTCTAGTACCCATGCATACACCCTCCAAAGGTGTTAATCCCATGGAGGTGTCGACTACTTTTCCATGATCAACAGCGGCAATTGAACTACCATTTCCTAAGTGGCAGGTTATAATTTTCAAATCCTTGATATCTTTGCCAACAATTTCTGCTGCTCTATGGGCAACGAAATTATGACTGGTTCCATGAAAACCATATCTTCTAACTCCGTGTTTTTCATAATACTCATATGGAATCGCATATAGATAGTTTTCGGCAGGCATCGTCTGATGGAATGCAGTATCGAATACGGCAACATTGGAAACATTAGGAATGAGTTCTTGGATGGCTTCTATACCCATTATATTGGCAGGGTTGTGAAGCGGTGCCAAGTCAATACAATCACGGATAGCCTTCATTACATCACCGTCAATTTTCACAGAATCATTGAACTTTTCTCCTCCGTGAACAACACGATGGCCAACTGCAGAGATTTCATCCAACGCTTTAATTGCACCATGATTCTCATCAACAAGTTGATCAAGAACAATTTCTAAGGCTCTTTTATGATCTTTCATCGGTTCGCTATGTTCATATTTTTGTTCTCCACATTTATGAGTTATTCTTGCCCCATCAATGCCGATTCTCTCTACTAGTCCCTTACACAACACCGTTTCTTTTTCCATGTCAATGAGTTGATACTTTAAAGACGAACTCCCACAGTTAATTACTAAAATTTTCATACAATCTTCCTTTCTTTCTACTATGTCATATGTTACTATAATAGTATAAATCTAGAAAAATATCAAGGGTGGAATATGAAAGTCGTAGCGTTTGTATCTGAATTAAACCCTTTTCATAAGGGGCATGAATATTTAATAAATAAAATCAAGGAATCCTATCCAAATGCCGGTATTATAACAATCATGAGTGGTGATTATGTTCAGCGTGGAGAGCCAGCTATTTTTGATAAATATACTCGGGGAAAAACCGCCATCATAAAGGGATGTGATTTGGTATTGGAACTCCCAGCTCTATATGTGTTATCCAATGCCGAGTCTTTTGCTTACCATTCAATCCGCCTCTTGCACTCCTTACAATGTGTCGATGTTTTGGCCTTTGGAGCAGAACACCCAAATCTGGATTATTTATTACGTGCAGCCAAAGTAAATCTAGAAGTCAAAGATCAATTGCAAGAGCAACACGAGCATAATCAGAATCTTTCCTTCAATGAGTACATCTATCAATGTATTGAAGATAAAGCTAGTTATCGACCTGGTTCCAACGATATTTTAGCCATTGAATACCTTGCGCAAAGTTTACGATATCAATTTAATTTTAAAGAATTTTATCCAATACAACGTATCAAGAGTCCTTATAATGAACACCTGCATTCCCAATATGCTGCTTCATCCATTCGAAACCACATCATAAAGAACGCTCCTTGTCATCACATGAATCCGTCCACTTTTTTCCCATTATATAAAAGGCTGGGAGTATTGGGTTCCTTTGATTTAAATGAAATCAATGAAGGAGACGAGAGTAGGATTCGTGATGCTTTATTTACATCTACATCGTATCAAGAGTTTTTAAAAAAAGCGAGACACAAACGACTGAGTCCGTCACGAATTAGACGAAATTGCTTATCCTCCATTTTGGAAATCCAGCCATCAATGCGATTGAAACACAGAAATTCATCCTTTATTCGCCCCATTGCATCATCAAAAAAAGGCCTTTCCATTGTATCAAAGATTGCTTCTCAAGTCCCCATTATACAAGGCAAAAAAGCTTTTCATACATTACCAGAACTCACAAAGGAGCTGTTTTTATTAAATGATATGCATTCGGCTCTTTATCGCTCTTTAGACTCATCAAATTACAAAAGCGACTTCTCATTTCCATTTTATATTCTTTAAATCAAAAAAGGGATTAAAACATAATCCCTTTTTTATTTATCCATTAGATCGTTTGATATTGGAAGACATATCTTTCAACTGATGACGATTATCATTGAGTGTCTCGATAATTTTCTTCATATTTTCTTGTGTATTAAGTAGTAACTTATCGGTATATTCAATACTGTTTAAAGTTATTTCTGCCGCTTTTGTGGTTGCTTCCATCATAATCTGTTGAGCTTGCTTTTTCGCTTCTATCATTACTGATTCTTCACTTAACAATTTACCCAATTCCACCTTAGCGTCATTTATAACACGGTCACTTTCCATGCGGGCTTCATTCAAAATTCTTTCCCGCTCTTCTTTTATCCATGTGGCCTGTTTAATGTCATCGGGTAATTTCAAACGCAGTTCACTGAGCAATTCTAGAACCTCTTCTTTGCTTACAGCGACTTTGTTGCTGAAAAAAGCAGGTTTCGCAGCTTCTACAACATCTTCAATTTCGTCTAAAATTTCTAATACATCCATAGGGTTACCTCTCCTTCATTTTCTCTTGTAATTTGTGTTTTACACAAGATGGTACCAATTCATTTAATTCACCCTTAAACGCAGCCAACTCTTTCACTAGACTGGAACTTAAGAATGAATATTCTGTATTTGCGACAAGAAATACGGTCTCTATCTCGGGATCTAGTTTTTTGTTTGCGAGAGCCATTTGCAATTCATACTCATAATCACTAACCGCACGCAAACCTCGGATAATTAGTTGCGCCCCCGTTTGTTTTACGTAATCGATCAGCAGCCCTCTAAAGGGCTCCACTTTTACGTTATCAAACTCTTTTAGCGCTTCCTGTAGCATTGAAACGCGTTCCTCAATGGTAAACAAAGAATTCTTCACCGGATTTTCCAATACGGCAACATATAATTCCTCACAAAGAGAGGCCGCTCTTTTGATTATATCTAAATGTCCATTGGTCACCGGATCAAAACTACCGGGATATACAGCAATTTTCATCTTACCTCCGATATAATAATTTTACGCTTGCCATAGACTCTTTCTTTAAGAATTATAAAATCTTTGTCGATTTGAAAATCTTTTATAGTTTCAAAAATAATCCATGTCCTATCCCCTATTATATCAGATAATTTTAGAAGATGAAATAGATTTGTTAATATTTTATTTTCGTCATAGGGTGGGTCAATGTAAATATACTTGAATTGAGTAGAGGGATTTCGAAATACAAGTGTATAATCTCCATGAATGACTGTGGCATGTTCTAGCCATCTGGTCTTTTCTAAGTTAGAACGTATGGCTTGAATCGCCTTTGCATTTCTATCTACAAAAGTACAGCTCCCAGCTCCTCTGCTGAGAAATTCAATCCCTATTTGACCGCTTCCTGCAAAGAGATCCAACACCTTAGAATCTTTTTCTATGGGGCCTATGAGATTAAAAACATTTTCTTTAAGACGATCATCCGTTGGACGTGTTACCATCCCCTTGGCAGTAATTAATTTAGTTCCTCTATTTTTTCCCGCGATAACTCTCACTAATTTAAAACCCCCATATCCACACTACCAAATATAGTTTTTACCCTATCCCAAAAAGTCTTAATTTCTTCTTCCGATACTGTATTTGCATATTCAACATACTCTTTTTTAGCTGCAACTACAATGGGAAAATCTTCAGAAAAATCTAAAAATCTGAACTTTTGTGCGCCATGTTGTTTGAATCCTAAAAACTCTCCTGGCCCACGTAATTTTAGATCTTCCATCGAAATTTCAAAGCCATCACTGGTCCTTTCCATTGTTTTCAATCTTCGAAAAGCATCCTCACCTTCACCATCATATACAAGTATGCAGTAGCTCTTATGCTTTCCACGGCCCACACGACCTCGCAGCTGATGCATTTGGCTCAATCCAAATCTTTCACTATTCATAATAACCATAACCGTTGCATTGGGTACGTCAATACCAACTTCAATAACTGTCGTTGACACTAATACTTGAATTTCATTGGTATAGAATTGATGCATCAGAAAGTCTTTTGTATCCTGGGACTGTTTTCCTGTTACCATAGCGACCTTTCGATCTTTAAACAGGTCTTGAACTTCTTCATAAAGAATGGTGGCACTTTGCAAATCCATTTTCTTGCTTTCCTCAATCAGAGGACACACATAGTAAGCCTGTCTTCCTTTTTCGATTTGAGATTCTACAAAAGCATGTACTTTATTCATTTGGTCTTTTCGAACTCCTGTCGTTTCAATGGGTACCCTTCCCGACGGAAGCTCCCTAATTTCTGAAATATCCATTTCTCCATATAAAATTAAGGCTAGCGATCGAGGGATTGGCGTCGCGCTCATCACCAACAGATTGGTTCCCATCGACTTATCAATTAAATCACTTCTTTGTTTCACACCAAACCTATGTTGTTCATCAATAATTACTAAGCCTAAGTTAGAAAATTGAATCTTCTCGTTTAGCAAAGAATGTGTTCCTACAACAATATGAACTCTACCTTCATTTAAGTCGGAATAAATCTCTTTCGTTTCTTTTGCTGTACACTCGGAAGTTAAGAGGGAAATCTTATAGTCAAATGGTTCTACCATCCGCTTTAATTTTTCATAATTTTGTTTAGCCAGTATGGCAGTTGGTGCCATAAAAGCAACTTGATATCCACTTGCAACAGTTTTTATTGCCGCATACTGGGCAACAACAGTTTTACCGCTCCCCACATCCCCCTGCAACAGTCGATGCATTGCATTCGCGTGCTCCAAATCTTTTTTTAAATCAACGATGACATCTTTCTGTCCTTTCGTTAATAGGAATGGTAATTTTCTTAAAAACTCTCTTTCTTCTTCCGTATCTTTGCACTGAACACCAAGACTCTTCTTTCCAATGGTTAGGTTGTTGTGTAAACCCATATGCAACAAAAAAGCCTCTATATATGCCATTTTTTTTATTGCACTTTGTGCATTTTCGAAAGATTTTGGAAAATGAATCTGATACAACAATGTTTTCACATCATCCAAGCTTAATTTTTCTTGAACTGCCTTTGGCAATAGTTCTATTGGTTCCCAACAATAAAGCGCTTCTTCGATTGCCTGTCGAATCAATTTTTGTGTAATGTGTTTATTTGCTGCATAAATGGGAACAATTCTTCCCAACTCTCCTTGCTTTGTAGTCTGGTAAATCGGGTTCGTGATGGAAACCTTATTTCTAAATTTTGATATTTTTCCAAAAAAATAGTATGCTGTTCCAACCTTGATATTTCTTCGTATCCATGGTTGGTTAAAATACTGTATTTCAATTGTACCCGTTGAATTTTCACCAATAAAAGAAGTAATCGTTCTTCCTCCACCTATCCTCTTGAATATAGCAGGCTTCATAATCCTCACATGAACTAAAGAATCCATCTTATCTTCTAGCTCATAGATGGGAACTTCTGTTTGTCTGTCCTCATATCTATAGGGAGCAAAAAATACCAAATCTTGAATTGAACGAATATTTAGTTTTTCGAGTCCCATCAAGCGTTTGGGACCAATATTTTTTAAATCTTTCAGTTCCATCTTTTTCACAAAAAGCTCTGCTAAGCAGAGCTTTTCCTATTCTATACTTATCAAATAATAATATACCGGTTGATCTCCCCGAATCGTTTCGATTACGATTTCTGGGTACAATTCTTCTAAAGCCTGACCATCCTCTTCCAGAATTTCATCACTGATGTTTTCGCCAGCAAATAGTGTAATAATGGAAGTGTCCTCATCTACAGCATTTTCTATACAAGATTTGAGAACCTTGAATCTATCATGATTGGCGTCTATAATTTCTCCATTCAAAAGTGACATATAGTCACCCTCTTTGATTTCTTTATCTGAAATCTTAGTATCTCTTACCGCATAGGTCAATGCTCCACTCTTTACTTGTGTAATGGAGTTGGTTAGATGCTCAAGTATGTTGTCTTCTTCTTCATCGAAATTTAACATGGCACATATACCTTGTGGTATTGTCCTGGTAGGCACAACATGAACATTTTTATTGCTGATTTTAGCGGCATTTTCAGCAGTTAATATAATATTGGAATTGTTTGGCAATATATAAATATTCTCTGCCATTTGACTATCAATGGCTTCAATGAAGTCTTCAACCGAAGGATTCATTGTCTGGCCACCGATAACAACATAATCGACCTGTAAATCATGAAATAAATCCACTATTCCCTGTCCTGCAGCTACAGTAATAAATGCATTTTTCTTTTGCTTCTCGCTGATGGGTGTTGGACCGTTGTTTGAGTTTGGAGTGGCAACAACTAAATTGTGATGTTGAAATCTCATATTATCCACTTTAATATCTGTCAGGTATCCTAAGCTAAGGGCAAGTTGAATGACATCTCCTGGATTGTTCGTATGAATATGAATCTTGATCACATCATCGGTCTGAACACATACCAAGGAATCCCCAAAAGTGACCAATTTCTTTTTTAATTTAGGAATATCATCATATTCCGTGTGAATCATAAATTCAGTACAATATCCAAACTCAATCTCTTCTTCATGGATATGATGATGGGCAAAGTCTTTTTTCTTAATAGCAGGCTCAATCTCATATTCCATCTCTTTTCCTAGCACACCGTCATAGGCACCCTCCGCAATGACCAGTAGGCCCTTTCCTCCAGCGTCAACAACTCCCGCTTCTTTCAATACTGGTAGTAAATTCGGTGTGTCATCAAGAGCCTTCTGTCCCTCGGTTAATAAAGCTTGCATTAGGGCTTCACAAGAATCATATTGACCACCCTTATCTTTTGCAAACTCGGCCATTTTACGAATGACTGTCAAAATGGTTCCTTCCGTGGGCTTCATAACCGCTTTATAACTAACCAAAGCAGCATTTTCAACACCACGAATAATAGATGCTGTGTTTAAAACTTCGTCATTTTCCACTCCCTGAGCAAATCCTCGTAAAATTTGTGATAAAATTACTCCTGAGTTTCCTCTTGCACCCATAAGTGCACCTTTACTTGCAGCCATGGCAATCTTTCCACAGTGATCTGAGGACTCTTGTAAACCATATTTTGCTGCCGATTGAATGGTCAAAAACATATTTGTTCCCGTATCTCCATCTGGAACGGGGAAAACATTCAAAGAGTTAACAAGTTCTTTATTGGCTTCCAAATTCGCTACAGAGTTTTTTAAACACGCTCGTAGCATTTTTGCTGTAATCTTATTCATATTCATCTCCTATTCGCCCAATCTAATTCCCTGTACGTGAAGATGAATATCCTTCACCTCAAGTCCTGTCATCTCTTCTACGTTAAACCGTACTTTGTCAATCAAGTTATCTGCAACAACGGAGATGTTGACACCATATTGCAATATCACATGAATATCGATCGTAATTTTACGATTCTCAGAAGACACCTTGATTCCTCGTGATAAGTTTTCAAATTTCAATAATTCAAAAAGTCCGTCCGTGGCATTCTTGGCGGCCATGCCAACAATGCCATATGTTCCCATAGCACTTACTCCAGCAATGGTGGCTATTACATTATCTTGTATTATGATAGTTCCCATATCATTTGTAAAGTTTGCACTCATGTTATCACTCCTTACGTTTCATATTCTATACTAAATATGCTTTTATGACAAGTTCATTGTTTTTTCAAAAATTTCCCATTTAAAACACTTGATTTTTCTGCAAGACTATTATAAAATAGATATGTTAATGAGCGAGGAGGTGTAATTATGGGTAGAGAATGTAGCGTATGCGGTAAGGGTAGAACCTTTGGTAAAAAGGTAAGTTTTTCGAAGAGAAACTCTCCTAGATCTTGGGCTCCCAACTTACGTAAAGTCCGTGTGATTGAAGACGGAACCCCAAAAAGAATTTTAATTTGTACGAGCTGTTTAAGTAGACAAAATTTAGATCGTTAAAATCAAAAAGAGCTATGGCTCTTTTTTTATTTACCATTTTTCGATGATAAAGGTTCTATAATTACAATGACCAATCCATCTTTTACAACAACACAGCCCTCCTTCACTGTAAAATTACTTAGTGTGAGTGTGTTTCCGCTAAAGATTTCTTTATTTTTCAAATTCCATTGATATCCATAAAGAGAGATCATTGCTTTATTATCCGGTAGAATACTTATGCCTA
>JAUNVC010000050.1 GCA_030537875.1 Tissierellia bacterium
CCTTATCTTTTTTGACGAACGAGGCAATTTTATGGAAAAAAAGAGCTACGACAAGATTTATGAGCTTCGAAAAACTGATAAAAACTACGTTATCCCCGGTTTCTATGGAGTGATGCCCAATGGTGAAATCAAAACTTTCTCACGAGGCGGTGGAGATCTTACTGGATCCATCGTTTCTCGAGGAGCAAAAACCGATCTATATGAAAACTGGACGGATGTAACAGGAATAATGTCCGCTGATCCTAGAATTGTTGATAATCCTCGCAATATTGACGTTATCACTTACCGAGAACTTCGTGAATTGTCATATGCCGGCGCCTCCGTCTTACATGAGGAAGCGATTCTTCCCGTCACCCACGCAGGCATTCCCATTGAAATAAAAAATACATTTCAACCTGGTGCAAAGGGAACTTTTATTGTTCCTGACAGTGATGTAGAAGTCCAAGAAGCCACTCGCGGCGTCACTGGTATTGCCGGTCGAAAACACTTTTCCGTTGTGAATATCGAAAAAATACGAATGAATCAAGATAAAGGATTCCACAGAAAACTCATGAGTGTTATCGAAGTAAATGATATGAGAGTGGAGCATATGCCATCTAGTATCGATTCCATTTCACTAATTATTGCAGATAAATTTTTGCAAGGTCGTGTGGATTCTCTCGTCAGTGAGATCAATACTTTCTGTAATCCCGACATTATCAAAATCACTTCTAATATTGCCTTGATCTCTGTTGTGGGAAGAGGTATGAAAAATCACATTGGGGTTTCTGCAAATTTATTTACCGCATTGGCAAAGGACGATATTAATATACAGATGATTATCCAAGGATCTTCTGAATTAAATATTATTATTGGTATTCATGAAGATGATTACGAAAAAGCTATTCGAGCAATCTATAATGCATTTTTAGATTAAAAAAAGGCTACCGAGTAGCCTTGAATGAAGACAAATTCCCATGGGAGTTTGTCTCTTTTTTTGTCATGTTTACAAAAGATATTTTTCGATATGATTTGCAATGGAGACATAGCTGTCTTCTCCGAGAAAAGAGTAGACCCGTTTTCCCCCTCGATAAAAGACAGTAAGGGGAAGGGATGCGATATCATGTTCTTTAGCAAAGGATTTGTTAAGATCTACATCCATATAAAACCCCTGTACTTCTTGGAATTCCGTCTCTAACATTGTAGTTAATAGTTCCATTAACGGGGGACAATGTAGACATCTCTTCGCCCCAAAGATTACAATGGCATAAGAACACCCTTGAATTTTTTTATCAAAATTATTTTGACTGATATACTTAATCATGGATTGATTTCTACGAATAATTTCTTTTTTAAATTCCACTTCTCGATTTAGTTCCGCTTCCATCGTAACTACGTCAATATCTTCGCTGATAGAGGCATTATCAATGGCTACAATCTCTCTGGATCCAAAGGAACCACTATTGGGCAAACGGAATTTTGAATTTTCTTTTCTCACAATGGGAATCTCCTGTCCTCCCTGATAATCCATATACTCATAGGGATATCGGTAAGCGGCATAGATTAAATGGTTCCACAAGATATTTTCCCGATCAGTTTTATACGGGCTGATCCACTGCCAAACCACTTCCTTATCTTGTGTAACCTCCAAGACCATCCCGTCAGTGGCCATGGTAATTAAAGTATTACCATTGGGAAGCCGCTGTAAATTTCCTGCAAAGGGAGAATAGAACTTGTATCCATTAATGGGTAAAGAATAGCCGAAATCTCTGGGATCCACAGACCAAAGAAGATCCAGAGTAATGGGATGGAGCTCCAATATCCTACTAAAAGGTCTTACCAAAGGGCTTAATCCCGTGGGACTAAGTCCGCTAGGGCTACCGTAACCACACATCCCCCCATTGTCAAAGACCAATAAATTTCCTTCTCCCGGCAACCCTCTAGGTATGATGTGGGCATGAGCCGAACCGATAACGGGACTTACCCGTTGATAGTCCTGTAAGTCAGGACCTAATTTATAAATAATTTTAGACCTTTTTTTATCAATAATTCCAATAATATTCCCTTGTCTTGCAGTAAAAATAATATTTTCAGGATGGAATCGAAAATCTCCCTGATCGTACCATTTATTTTCTCCGATGACAGAGATGGAAGTGACGTCTAGATAATTACCCAATGGTT
>JAUNVC010000051.1 GCA_030537875.1 Tissierellia bacterium
TAATGGGTTGTTGATGAAAGGCAAAGTTTTCTAAAAGATCATGGCCTCCTCCCGTCAGACTGTAGAAAAACTTTCCGACAAAAAAGGTCAGAGCTATCAGAGCTCCCAATTTGATCCAACGAGGTAAGGATATCCCCTGGTAAAAACTTTGTGCTCGGACAATACCCCGATTGAAGATCACTCCTACAACCCCGGTAAGTAATCCGATAACGAAGGCCAATGAAATTAATCGCATGGGTAGATTCTGTGTGACGGAAAAGGAAAATGCCATGTTGTGTCCTAAAATTTGAAAGGAGAGATAGTTGGCAATAACCGATGCGATAATACAGGGGATCCACACGAATCGAGAAAAAGATTTATGGATTTCCTCCATAGCAAACACTGTGCCGGCGATGGGTGCATTAAAGGCTGCAGCAAGTCCTGCACTGGCTCCTGCTGTAATCATAAACTTGGTGTGATCATTGTCTCGCTTTAAGATCTTGGCAAGAAATTTTGCCAAAGCACCGCCGATTTGTATGGAGGGTCCTTCTCTTCCCAGAGAAAATCCTGCAAAATTCCCCAAACTTCCCCCTATAATTTTAGACACAAAGGTGGGGAATGCCTCCATCTTAAATACACCCATAACCTCTCCATGAATTTGAGGAATTCCGGAACCACCACTGAGGGGTGCCCACTTTAAGAGGCCATCCAATATGAATATTACAACGATCAAGCTAACCACAAGAAAAACGGTGGTAGAAATTTCCTTTGAGCTGTAAAACAATTCTCGATAATGATTCATCATCGATATTAAATATCGATATAAAATGGAAAAGCCTCCAGATATAAAACCGATAATCACTCCGTCAAATAACATTTGAAAAATATGTCGATCTTCTCTTAAATATTTTCTCAGCATAATTAACTCCTATTTTTCTCGAAAAGTAAATGTTCCACGATCGATAGCTTCTTGTCGCATTTTTTTCCAGTCTTCTTCCGATAATTTTAAAATTTCTACAAAGTCTCCTTGAGGCTTAATTTCGGCTCCTTTGGTATAGAAGTGAATTCGGAGATCCTTCCAAGGAGGTCTCGGTCCTTCAAATTGAAAAACCATTTGGAAAGCTTGTCCTTTTTCAAAAAGCGGAAAGTTTATCACCGTCGTATTTTTGGAAGTTATGGTGACAATTCTAGGTTTTTCTTTTTCATAGATCAAAATAAAATCTCTTCCGTTCAAGGTTCCTTCCGCCACAGATTGACCTTCCATGGATCGGTCGTGAACTTCCAGTTGAAATTTGGGTATACGTAGACGAATTCCTTCATCCATGGAAAAAAAATACTTGTCTCCTTCCCCGAAGAGGTCCAAAAGATGACCTTCCGAATCTACTTTCATGGTCAAGATCACTTGATCCTTTTGTTCCAGTTCTTCAATATTCTTAATGAAAATCTCGTCCAATTTTAAAAAATCATCATAGAGGGGATTCTTATGATCCAAAATAAATTGATGGGATGCCTTTAAAAGATTCGCCACTTTATCCCCTTCCAAAATAATGGCAAGCTGATGATCCGATATGTTCTTAACTTTTGTCGTGGCCAATATTTCCTTCCACTCTTTTGCCACCGTCTTTTTCAGCTGTCGCTTCCATTGTAAAGAAGACAGGGGGGGAGCAAAGAGGTTGCTGTTTTTGAAATCCCAAGGCAAGTCCTTTGCTGCAGGAGATTGATTGGAAAATGAACCCATGGTATTGGTATCGATGTAAAAGGGCCGTTCAAAAGCATTGGGCAAATAGGTGTAAACATTGTTTTTTATAATTTTTTGACTAAATCCATACTTTCGATCGCCTTGATGGAAACGGTATGACAGTTCTTTTTCTCCATTTTCCGGGTTGGTGATATAGACTAAATTAATCCACTCCTGATAATAGTTGTGGTATCGACTCCCGATTAATGAAAGGGTGAAATTTCCTTCCCTTTCCAACTTGTCCGCCATATCGATGATTCCCATATTGGGGAAAAAACGATCTACTTTTTCAATCATTCGATTGTCCAAATGGTAAATTGCCGTTGCTGCAATTTTTTTAGGCGAATTTTTAAAAGTAATCAGTCCAAAGACCAATCCACATGTCAGAAGAACCAG
>JAUNVC010000052.1 GCA_030537875.1 Tissierellia bacterium
GATAAATTCCCACAAAGGGGATTACGGACGATTGGGAATTGTAGCTGGGTCTTACGGAATGAGTGGCTGTGCCTATCTCTGTGCTATGGCAGCGCTACGGATGGGTGCCGGATTAGTCTATAATGTCGTTCCACCGGAAATTGTGGATATTCTTTCTGTAAAATCCCTTGAAGCCATTGTCAAGACATTTCCCACTGTGGAAAATACATTGAACTTTTTAAAGGAAATGGATGGGATTGCTGTAGGTCCCGGCATGGGTACGGGAGAAAAGGAGAGAACTCTGACTCGAGAGATCTTATCTTTGGATCGGAAAATTTTAGTGGATGCGGATGGGCTTACGAATCTTAAGGGACAACAGGAAATTTTAAAGGGAAGAAGTCCCTATCAAACGGTATTGACCCCCCATTATGGGGAATTTTGCAGAATTGCTTCTGTGACAATGGACGAATTGAAAAAAGACCCCCAAGGCTTAGGAGAGGCCTTTGCAAGGGAATATCAAGTGGTTCTTCTGTTAAAGGGACATCGAACCATTGTCACCACCGGATCGGAAACCTATATCAACACTACGGGAAATCCCGGTATGGCAACGGCAGGAAGTGGGGATGTCCTAACGGGAATGGTGGGAGCACTCCTCTGTCGTACCGATCCGTTTACGGCGGCTAAAATGGGAGCTTGTATTCATGGACTGGCAGGAGATGTGGCGAAGGAAAGATGGGGGGAAGAGTCCCTGTTAGCTAGAGATCTCATCGACAGTATCTCTCAGGTGATAAAGCACTTATAAATTGACAAAAAAAGAAAACTTATTTATAATGTAGAGGGATTCTTTTTCTCAGTTAAAAAGGTGCGATGTAAATGATAATAAAAAGAGGAGATATCTTTTATGCTGATCTCTCTCCGGTGATAGGATCGGAACAAGGCGGCGTAAGACCGGTAGTCGTTGTCCAAAACGACATAGGTAATAAATATTCCCCTACCATTATTGTGGCTGCAATTACGTCACAACTCAATAAGGCCAAACTGCCCACCCATGTCAATGTGAATGCAAAAGTCGTCCCTTTACCGAAGAACTCTGTGGTTTTGCTTGAACAAATAAGAACGATCGATAAAAAGAGATTGAGAGAGAGAATTGGGAAATTTGGCAAGGATGTAATGGACCAAATTGATGCGGCAATAAAAGTGAGTGTGGGAATTTAATATTTTACTACATAAGAAAGAGGGCAATTGCCCTCTTTCGCTTTCTGTCAAGGAAAGGGAAGCATGTCGTCCATTTGTTTTATATGGTAATTCCCTTCTTTCTATGATACACTTTAAGAAAAGAAAACAGGTGGAATATGGATAAGATTCGAATTTTTGGTGTTGAAATATTTAATATCAATTTTCAAGAAGCGTCACATCTGATAGGAGAATTTTTAAAGGTGAACAAGCCCCACTGCATCTTTACTCCAAATACAGAAATCGTCATGGCTGCCCGTAAATCTCAAGAATTAAAGGAACTTATTAATTCCGGTGACCTTGTAATACCTGATGGGATAGGGCTGATCTATGGTTCGAGAATTCGAAAAAGGCCCTTAAAAGAGAGGGTTACAGGCTATGATCTTTCTATGGATATGATTGAAAAAGCCGTTAAAAATAATTATAGTCTTTACTTTCTCGGAGGAAGACCTACCGTGGCAGAAAAAGCGGCAGACAATTTACGGAAAAAATTTCCGGAAATCAATATAGTGGGGACGCACCATGGATATTTTAAAGGAGTCCATAGTGATGAAATTGATCATGAAGAAGAAAAAGAGATTATTGAAGAGATTAATCGATTAAAACCTGATATAATTTTTGTGGGACTGGGTTTTCCCAAGCAGGAAAAATGGATTAATTACCATTACAAAGAATTAAATACAAGAATTATCATTGGCAACGGTGGCGTGTTGGATGTATTGGCGGGAGAAGCTAAGCGAGCCCCTGATATTTTTATCAAGTTGAATTTAGAGTGGTTCTATCGCTTGCTTCAAAATCCGTCACGGTTAAAACGTCAAATGGCTATTCCTAAATTTTTATGGGCAATTA
>JAUNVC010000003.1:0-55302 GCA_030537875.1 Tissierellia bacterium
GTGAACTTTAACATAGTGGGTATAGGGCTCCCACTTGGCAAAGACTTGCATATTGTGGGCGGGCATGGGCATATGCTCATCAAAGGGAAGCATATATCCCGGATCCAAGTACCAGCCCATGAACAAATGTCCATCCCCATTTTTTGTAACCTCATCATAGTTGGTAACATCTTTTGTCTGGGGATCGATGATTGCCTTGGTAAATCGACTTATATACTCCTCAATTTCATGCTCTTTGGCCGGGATGTTGGGATCTCCTCCCTCAGGTCCCGGAGGACCCACTAAAACAGAATCATAGGGAATATCTGAAACCGTTAAAGGTCCGTGAGTTCCTGTCATGCCCGACTCAAACCGCAAATCGAAATTTTTCTTTTTATAGATAACTGGAAAGACCATATAATCACTAGGAGAACCGGGTACGCCGGAAACTGTCACAAGCTTGCTATTTATGTTGTTATTTGTACTAGGGTTAAGTTTCTTGGGCGTAATTGAAACATATCCATCAATCAGAGGGCAATCTTCTCCTTGCAACCATATACTTTTATTGAAGCCTCCCATCTCAACAATACTAGGCTCATCCTTGTTGGGGAGAAGGTGATTTTCAATAATATCTGTAGTCGTAGTGCCCTTATCCAACCAATTCAAAGCTTGATTATAGCTTAGATTTTGACTGTCTAAAGGCAATCGGATAGGGATAGATAATAGTTTGTCGTTTCCCCATTTATTCGTCGTAACAACTACGAATTTCCATGCTTCTCCATCCCGTTGCATGTATTTTCCTTCATAGGTTCCAACTACAACTTTTTCCGTTGCATATGGAGCAACTGTAAACCAAAGGCCCTTTTCGTAGTTTGCAATCAATTTCCCTTGCTGTTCATTATACTTTTTAAGGATATATTTCCAACCCCTAGAATCATCCATTAACTGCAGATTTTGCCCATATTTAAAGTTCCCAAGAGCAGAAGGGTTCATCGTTTCATCTTCAAGAAGGTTGCTTCCAGTCTGACTTGTACTTTTATATACTCTAAGATTCACCGTATCCCGATCAAGATACACAAGTTTTGTGGTGAGGCCATTTCCCTTTAATATACAATCCACTTCATTGGTTTTTTCCTTATTGACATGAAAGCCTTTAAGGAGTTCCTCTTCAATGCCCATGGGATTTGCGTATTTAAGTAAATTCCGATTATTATTGGTCTGCTCTAAGTAGGACTGAAATTGGTTCTTATCCAGATTTGTGACTTGTTCCGGTGTGGAGGAACTTTGGTCATCAAAGATAATTTTGCTACCCGATAAGCCTTCTGTTTTTTGCAGATTGTTGCTGGCAGAAGAACCGTGGTTAGAAAAATAGCCCAAAAATTCATAGGGACTGGTGCCAGGTTTTATTTGGTCCGGTCTTTTTTCACGCATGAAAACAATACCAAATTTTACCCTTTTGGGTGTATATTTGGCATAGATGACGGTACTTTTTGTAATTTCTTTATCAAACACAAGTTCCCCACCAACCATCTTTGTGGTCAACGTGATTTCAGTATCTTCCATCTGTCCTGTGGCGGGATTGAGTTTTTTCTCTATGACATACCAATGGTCAAAGGTGTACCCTTCTTTTTCTGGATCGTTGACAGGCACTTTAGCATAAATTTCATCTTTACCTAAAAAGTATCCATCAATATTGGTGCCACCATCGGTGTCATAATTGATTCGATAGGCCTTTTCTAAGACGGCATAGACCACCACGGAACCATCCACTTCCGTTGGATCCGCATCTTCTTTAAACTGAAAATTCTTTCCTGCGGCTACGACAGCTTCCCAAGTGGGGATATCGGGATCCAAACTCCATCCTTTCAGGATTTTGTTTTCCCGCATCACATTGGGCTCATCATTGATGGTGATATGTTTTTCATTATCAGCCGTAGCCGTTCCTAGTATGATACTTCCTTCGGCAAAAAAGAGTGTTGAAACATCTTTGTATTTAGGATAGACATAGAGGGTAATCCTTTCCTTGACATTGTATCCTTCGTTAAAGATAATCTTCTGTTCCACTCCATTATATGTTGTATACCAACCATCAAATAATTTTTTATTGATCTCCACAAGTTCAGGTTCATCTAGTTTCCCATGGGTTTTGATTCTTTGAACATTGACTGGAACAGGTGTGGTAGAACCATTGGAAGCATTGGTTGCATCCTCTTTTGTTTTATAGAATCGATATTCATGAACGGGTGTCGTAGGTCCTGGATCGATACTCCTTACTGCATCTTTCGCACCATCGCTTATACTCAGTATATCAACTGTGCCGGGCTGATTTTCTTCCACCCCTCTTTGTGCCATGGCTGGCGTGATCAGACTTGCAACCATAAGTATTGTTAAAGCGATTGCTATCCATTTTTTCATATTTCCCTCCCGTTTTCTTATTAGTATAGTAAAGGACTTAATTTATTTTCTACTATCTCTTATATTAATTATACCTTAGATTATAGTAGAATACAATCCGTATCAAGTCACGAATATGCCATTTTGTTATTTGTATTTGTCTATTTTTCAACTTTTCTCACCATTTAAACAAAAAAATACCCCCTTGCGGGGGTGCGATTCGTCAACGACGAATAGTTTTATTTTCAGCCACAGTCTTCTTCTTCTTGTTTGACGTTGAATCCGATCGCTTCAATGGCTTTTTGGACCATGGTGTCACTTGCCAACCCTTCATAGGTGGCAAAGCCCTCTTCTAAATTGACAACCACATTACTAACTCCTGGAATTTTTTCCAATGCTTCCTTGACCGATGCAACACAATGGTCGCAGGTCATACCTTCAATAAATACTTTATTCATTTGATTTCCTCCTGTTCCTTTCATCTATACCCTTTTTTACTTTCTTTTTAACCGTAGAGAATTTGTGACGACGGATACGGAACTCAATGCCATGGCTGCACCGGCAATCATGGGGTTTAAAAGTCCCAAGGCCGCAATGGGAATGCCGATGATATTATAGAAAAAGGCCCAAAATAGGTTTTGTTTCACTGTCCGCATGGTTTTATGACTAATGTCCATGGCACGGACGAGGGAGCGAATGTCTCCTCGTATCAATGTGATGTCACCTGATTCCATGGCAATGTCGGTTCCCGTTCCCATGGCAAATCCAATGTCGGCGGTGGCAAGGGCTGGGGCATCATTGATTCCATCACCCACCATGCCAACTACGTAGGATTGCTGAAGTTCTTTGATTTTTTCTGCCTTGTCATCGGGTAGTACCTCGGCCATGTTTTCATCAACTCCTGCCAAGGCTCCAATTTTATCTGCAGCACTCTTGCTATCTCCTGTGAGCATGACGGTATGAAGTTTCATGGATTTTAATTGGGAGATAGCTTCTTTGGAATGTTCTTTTAAGGGATCCCAAAGCGATAGAATCATGAGAAGTTCTTTATCTTTTGCCATGGCGACATAGGTGTACCCTTCTCCCAAGTGTTCTTGGATTTGGTTTCGTACAGAAATACCTTCTCCTTCCAAATAGGATGGTGATCCTGCAAGATAGACGCTTCCCCCAGATTGAAATGCCACCCCTTTTCCTGTAACACTTTGGAAATCCCCATGGGGTAGACTCTCTTTCTTTATTCCTTCCGATTCAAAGGCCTCTACAATGGCCATGGCAATGGGATGTTCACTTTCTCTTTCCATGGCATAGAGCATCGCTTTATTTTCTTTTTCGTCACCAGAAATAGTGAAGACTTCTTTCAATGTGGGCCGTCCATAGGTGATGGTTCCAGTTTTATCCATGACCATACAGTTGATGGAATGGGCCTGCTCTAAAGCTGCTGCATTGCGAATCAGGATTCCTTCTTCGGCCGCTTTACCGGTCCCCACCATGATGGCTGTCGGTGTGGCAAGTCCCAAAGAACAGGGGCATGCAATGACCAGTACAGAAACGGCTGCGACAATGGCCCGTTCCGTTCCTCCGTGGAGGAGGAGATGAACTACTAGGGTGATAAGGGCAATTCCTATGACCACAGGCACAAAGACCGCCGCCACTTTGTCTGCGATTCTTTGTACCGGTGCTTTGGTGTTTTGGGCTTCTTCCACCATATGGATGATTTTGGAAAGACCGGTTTCTTCTGGGGATCTGGTCACTTCTACCAACAAGCTTCCCTGTCCATTTATGGTTCCAGCAAAGACCATGTCTCCAAGTCCCTTATCCCGTGGGATAGATTCTCCTGTGAGCATGGATTCATCCAGTGTTGAGTCTCCACGTATAATGATTCCATCACAGCTGACCCTTTCGCCCGGCTTTATGAGCACATGAAATCCAATTTGTAAATCCTCAATGGCGATGGTTTGGTAGGTGCCATCCCTTTCAATGGTGGCCGTTTTCGGTGCCAGATCCATGAGTTTTTCCAAAGCTTCGGAAGTTTTTCCCTTGGCACGGGATTCTAACATTTTCCCCAATAAAATCAGGGTGATGATCATGGCAGAGCTTTCAAAATAAAGATGGGGGTTCCCTGTAAGCCAGTTGTAAATACTATATCCATAGGCAGCCGAGGTACCCAAGGCAACCAATACGTCCATGTTCATGGATCCTGATTTTAGAGATAGCCATGCGCCCCGATAAAATACATAGCCAATGTAAAATTGAACCACGGTGGCAAGGACAAATTGTACAGCCGGTTCCCCAAAGAATACATGGACTCCTGCCATATGAAAGAACATAACTGCAAATAAGGGAAGAGAAAAGACGAGAGAAATGATAAATCTCCTCCGATATTTGGCATATTGGGCTTCTTTTCTCCTTCGGTCTGCTCCCACATCCCGTTTGATCTCTTCTCGAGCGCCAAATCCCAGTGCCTCTATTCTTCTTGTAATTTCAGCTAAATCTATTTGGTCCTCATCGTAGACGACACGTCCTTTGTTGGTGGATAGGTTTACGGCCACTTCTTCCACACCGGGTAAGCTGCTTACCACCCGATCAATTCTAGATGAACAAGCTGCGCAGTGCATTCCCTCGATGAGTAGAAATTTTTCTTTTCGTTTCATGTTCTACCTCCTGTCAATCATATATACCCCATTCCCATTTAGACAAACATAGACAGTTTGTAGGCCGGCAAGTATCTTGCGTTTTACAGGGTTCTGTGATATAGTATCAAGAAGAAAGAGGAGGTTACTATGTTGGAATCCATGGATACTTTAACAGCTCTTGCCAAGAGCAGAGGTTTTATATTTGCCGGAAGTGAATTGTACGGCGGTCTTAGCAATACATGGGATTATGGTCCTGTGGGTGTGTTACTTAAAAACAACGTAAAAAAGGCATGGTGGAAGAAGTTTGTCCGAGAGACTCGCTATAACGTGGGAATCGACGCGGCAATTTTAATGAATCCTGAAGTATGGGTTGCCAGCGGTCATGTGGGCGGTTTTTCTGATCCCCTCATAGATTGTAAAGAGTGTAAGAGTCGCTTCCGTGCGGATAAGCTCATTGAAGACTATGCAGAAGCAAAGGGAGAAGATGTTCATCCCGATGGTTGGTCCCATGAAGAGCTGATGGACTATATTGATGAAAAGAAGATCGATTGTCCCCTCTGCGGTAAGCACAACTATACCTCCATCCGGAAGTTTAATCTGATGTTTAAAACCTATCAAGGGGTCACCGAAGAATCCACCAGTGAGATTTACCTTCGTCCTGAAACGGCCCAAGGAATTTTCGTCAATTTTAAAAATGTCCAGAGAACTTCAAGGAAGCAGGTTCCCTTTGGTATTGCGCAAATTGGTAAGAGTTTCCGAAATGAAATCACTCCAGGAAATTTTACTTTCCGTACCAGAGAATTTGAACAGATGGAATTGGAATTTTTTGTCAAACCCGGAACCGATGATGAGTGGTTTATCTATTGGAGAAATTTCTGTCGCGATTTTCTCATCAATTTAGGAATGCGTGAAGAATTTATGCGGTTGCGAGATCATGGAGAAGAGGAACTTTCCTTCTATTCCAAAGCTACAACCGACATTGAGTATAAATTCCCCTTTGGTTGGGGAGAACTTTGGGGAATTGCCAATCGAACCGATTACGATTTGACTCGCCATATCGACCACGCAAAAACAGACCTGTCCTATCTCGATCCTCAAACCAACGAAAAATATGTACCCTATGTGATTGAGCCTTCTCTCGGAGCGGATCGTGTTACACTTGCTTTCTTGGCCGATGCCTACCGTGAAGAGGAATTGGAAGATGGTACCACTCGTACCGTGATGAAATTCCATCCTGCCCTCGCTCCCTATAAGGTTGCGGTTCTTCCTCTGACAAAAAAGCTCACGGAAAAAGCCGAAGAGGTCTATACCATGCTCAGCAAAACATTGGATTGTGATTTTGACGAAAAGGGTAGCATCGGAAAACGATACCGCCGTGAGGATGAAATTGGTACCCCTTTCTGCGTCACCGTCGACTTCGATACGTTGGAAGATCAAACGGTCACTTTGAGAGATCGTGACACCATGGAACAAATTCGGATCCCCATTGATGAAATCCGTGGCTACGTGGAAGAAAAAATGGAGTTTTAGACAAATAAAAAGCCCCGAGGGGCTTTTTTAAATGTTATTTCAAAGCTTTTGGATCTTTTGGATCGAAGAGTTTAAATTTATAAATATCTCCGCTTTTAAATACATAGATGGCTTCTGTATATTTATCCACCAGGTATTGATCTTTGATTTTAAAGATGTGGTAGCGGTCATTTTCTCCCACCATTTTGATATTGCCACCGATGGCCAATCTCCACTGTTCTTGTTCCGTGAGATTGGATTTCTTTTGGTCTTCCTCTTTTAGCTCTTTAAACTTTTCTTGATAAAGGACTTTATAAGCCTTCTTCAATTGTTCTTGTAAAATGCTAAGAGCTTCTTCCTCTTTCAAGGGTTCCAGTTTTTCTGGATACTTAGAAACAAAAATTTGCTGATATCCAGGCAATAGGGGATACATGGTTTTGGTGACATTGGTTCCATCGGTATATTCTACCTTGAAATCAAAGAACCCCATCATGCTTTTGAGAGGAACATAGGTTTTTCTTCCCTCTCTCCGTGGTGCCACATCAATAAAGGATGCCTTATCGTTGACCTCCACATTCTCCTGGTTCAAACGGAATACCACCTTGGTTTTCTCTGTTTTAATGGTAAATTCATCTCCATCGGTTTCGCTGGTTTCAATTTGTCCATCTACGATATCTCGTAAAATTTCCATGGGAATCATGGACGATCCATCGATGGCGCGGACATCACTGTCTTTCACAATATTTCCATTGGCTATGAGAAAAATTCCCGGCGGATTTGGTAAAGAAATCCTCGTGGTTTCATCAAATACAATGGAACGATCCGTTCCCGTATTGGTTAATTCTATTCCATCGAGGTTGGTTTCCATCACCACCGGACCGCGACCGGGGCGGAACAAAAAGAAGAGGACCAATATGGCAATGACAGCCAGTACGAGGTATACCTCTTTTCTTAATCTCATAATCTCACTCCTTTCGTTGCTTTGTTTATATATACCCTAATTTCAATTAAATCAACTATTTGTTTTGGTCGTAACAATTTTTACTTTTTTAATTCTGCGGTCTTCCACTTCCAACACACGGATTCTTAGGTTATCATAATAAATGGTCCCGATCTTATGATCTTCGGGAATGAACCCAAGTTGATTGATGATAAATCCGGCAATGGTGTCATAATCATCGGTATCTTCTGGAATGGAAATATGAAGCATATCATTGATGTCCTTGATGGCTGTCGAGCCTTGTACCACTGCTGAATTGGTTGTCAATTCATAGCACTCTGGTTCGTCGGCATCAAATTCATCATCGATGTCTCCCATAATTTCTTCAATGAGATCTTCCATGGTGACGATTCCAGAAAACCCTCCATACTCATCCATGAGGATGGCCATGTGACGGTGGGCTCTTTGCATCTCCTGAAACAGGGTATGGATATTTTTCCGTTCAGGCACAAAGTATGCCGGCCGGAGAATTTTCCTAACATCTACGTTGGAAAACCCCACCTTCCATGCCTCAGAGAAAAAGTCTTTGAGGTAGAGTACCCCTATGATATTGTCAATATATTCCTCATACACGGGGATCCTCGAATATCGGTCCACCATGAGATCTTCCATGAAGTCCTCCGGTGCACTCTCCCCGTCAATCATAAACACTTCTGTCCGAGGCGTCATGATCTCCTCTGCCACCATATCGTTAAAGCCCATGACCGAATCAATCATGTCTTTTTCTACGGGATTGATAATTCCTTGTTTTTCTCCTCTTTGAACCATCATAATGATTTGATCTAGGGTGACTTTGGGTGTCACAGGCGGCAATTTAAATAGCTTTATCAACGCCATTTTAATGACCAAGTATCCCTTGGCGATGGGGTGTGAGAAAAAGAGAATTACCGTTAGAAAACCACGCAAAGTGGCCAGGACTTTTTCTGGATGGATACCAACCAGGCGATCTGCCAGTTCCACGGTGAGTAAGTCAAAGACAAGAAGCATGACGAGAAATAGAACGACTGCTCCAAATCCCATCCATGGGGTGACCGGAGGTAGACCCACGGCCATGGAAAGTTCCAGAGTTATAATGGCAAAAAATAAAGTTTTCAATAAGTTATAGGAAAGAGAAAGACGGGTCAATACCGATTCCCTTTTTTCGATGATTTTCACCACATTGGGTGAAAGTTGATCATTATCTGTGATTCGTACTGCCGTATACAAAATACGGAGTAGGAAGGCCGCCATACAACCGGCCAAGTAAAATATGCTTATTCTTATCCACGGGTCAGGATCCATATTATTCTCCTTTTAAAATCTTTGTGATACGCTGAGCAGCGTATCCATCCCCATAGGGATTGACTGCTTTGGTCATGGATTGATAGAGAGGTCCATGATCCAATAGTTCTTCTAAATTCTTTCGAATGGTGTCGTAGTCCGTGCCAACCAATTTACAAGTGCCGGCTCGAATTCCTTCCGGTCGCTCCGTTTCTTTTCGAATGACCAAAACCGGTTTTCCAAAGCCGGGTGCTTCTTCCTGTAAACCTCCCGAATCGGTCACCACACATTCCACTCTCTGCAAGAGGTGAACCATATCGTGATAGCAAAGCGGTTCCATGGTCCGTACATTGGTGTGATTGAAAACTTTCTTTGCTACATTCCGAACTCTTGGTGTTGGATGCATGGGGAAGATGACTTCCACATCACGGTCTTTCACACTATCCAAAACGGCTCTAAAGATATCCTCCAAGTCTTCCTGATTTTCTCTTCGGTGTGCAGTGAGCAAGACTTTGGGTCTATCGCTCATATTTTGCAAATCTGGACTTTGAAAACGATATCCATCTCGTAGGGAAAGACGCAAGGCATCGATGACCGTATTTCCTGTGACGAATATCCTATCTTTATTTATACCCTCTTTTAAGAGATTGTTGCGTGCTTCTTCTGTCGGTGCAAAGTGATAATCTGCAATGACTGAAACCATCTTTCTGTTTGCCTCTTCGGGATAGGGACTCCAGAGATTTCCAGAACGAAGGCCTGCCTCAATATGTCCCACGGGGATTTTGTTATAAAATGCCCACAGAGCACCTGCAAAGACCGTGGTCGTATCTCCCTGGACCAGACAATAATCAAAGTGTTTGTTTTGAAATTCTTCCATGGTATCTAGGGCTTCCAAGGAACGACAGGTGATAGAACTTAAACTCTGTCCCTCTTGAAAGATATTTAAATTGGTGTGATTTTTTACATTGAGATCATCGACCATCATGGAAAGCAGCTCTTTATGTTGCCCGGTAAATACGACGGTCACTTCAAAGTTTCCATCGGCACGGAGTGCTTCCATGACGGGAAAACATTTGATGACTTCAGGCCTTGTGCCGATGATCATAAGTACTTGTATCAATGGATTCCTCCTTGGTGTTTCGTGTCACTTTCTTTTCGGAAAAGCCCGAACAAAAAGCCCAGCATAAAAATAATAACAAAGGTCACTCCAGCAATGACCAGTGCAATGGAGGGCTGAAGATGGGATAAAATGAGACCGAGAATAGAAAATAATATGCTCATGCCATACAGAATAAGAACCGTCTTTCGCACAGAAAATCCTCTACTCACCAAACGATGATGTAAGTGTCCCTTATCCGCACTCATAATTCCCCGTTTGTTGACCGTTCTTCGCAAAATGGCAAAGATGGTGTCAACCAAGGGGAGTGCTAAGATAAAGAGGGGCAATAATAAACTCATGGTGGCCACACTTTTTAGTACACCGTCGATGGATATGAGGGCAAGCATATATCCCAAAAACAAGGCCCCCGTATCTCCCATGAAAATTTTGGCAGGATTGAAATTGTAGGGTAAAAAGCCCAAACAAGCTCCACCAAGGGCCAAACTCATGAGTGCCACCGCACCTCCCTCTTGCAGCGCAAAATAAAAGGTCAGAGCAGAGATGGCAGAAATTCCTGCACATAGTCCGTCCATTCCATCGACAAAATTGAGAGCATTGGAAATCCCAACGATCCACAGGATAGAAAGAATGGGTCCAAAAATTCCCAGATGAAACACTTGCCCCGGTACAAAGGGGTTGGAAAGAATTCCTATCTCAAACCCACCTATGACAGCCACCAAGGCGGCTGCAATTTGTAGTAGGAGCTTTGTGCGGGGGCGGAGATTCCTTTTATCGTCCACAATACCTGTGATAACCATAATCCCCGAACCCACCAAGGCAAAAATGATCCTCGTATTGATCTTTAAAAAGAGGAGTACGGTGATAAGGAAGGCAAGAAAAATACTAACCCCTCCAACGGTCGCCACAGGTTTTTCATGCATTCTTCGATTGTCTTTGGGAACATCCACAAGTCCCCAATGTCTCGACATATGAATGTTGAGTGGTGTGAGAATAAAGGCGGCAAGAAAAGCCACCAATAAAATATAAAAATTATTCATTATTTCGTACCGAACAGTCGATCTCCTGCATCTCCCAATCCTGGTAAGATATATTTATGGTCATTCAATCTCTCATCAATGCTTGCTACGTAAATATCCACATCGGGGTGAGCTTCTGTGAGGGCTTCAATTCCCTCTGGTGCGGCAATGATATTGACCACTTTAATGGAAGTCACTCCCATTTTTTTCAATTCACTGACCGAATCGATGGCGCTTCCACCGGTGGCCAACATGGGATCTAGTACGATAATCTGACGCGACTGAATGTCTTCTGGCATCTTACAATAATAACTCACTGGTTTAAAGGTGGCAGGATCTCGATATAAACCGATATGCCCCACCTTGGCCGCTGGAATAAGTGATAAAAATCCATCCACCATTCCAAGACCGGCTCTTAAAATGGGAACCAACCCAACTTTTTTGCCCGAAATCATATGGACTTTTGCCGGACCCATGGGCGTAGTAATCTCCCTTTCTTCCAAGGGAAGATCTGACGTCACTTCATATCCCATAAGCATGGATATTTCTGTCACCAGTTCACGGAAATCCTTTGCTCCCGTTTGAATATCTCTTAAAATAGCTAGCTTGTGCTGGATGAGTGGATGATTACATTCAATTACTTTTCCCATGTGGTATCCTCCATTTTTTTTATTTTATCCAAACGCTTTTTGTGACGATCTCCTTGGAATTCGGCTTCCAAAAAGGTTCGTACGATGCTGAGCGCCAACTCTCTTCCCAAGGTTCTTCCCCCCAAGGCCAAACAGTTGGCATTATTGTGCTCCTTTGCCATTCGTGCAGAAAATTCTTCACTTACATTGGCACAATACACCCCAGGAATCTTGTTGGCAGCTATGGAGATTCCAATTCCTGTTCCACAAAAGAGAAGTCCGAGATCAATATCTTTGGCACGTAAGGCCAATCCAATTTTCTTGGCGTAATCGGGGTAGTCCACTCTTTCTCCTTCAAAGGAACCATAGTCAAAGCAACTATATCCTTCTTCCGCCAAAGCTTCCATCAGCTGTAACTTGAGATCAATTCCTCCATGATCGCTACCAAATCCAATTTTCATCCCAATCCTCCTTCATCACTTGCCCACGGGCACTTTTTTTCATTCGCTCATAGAGCGCTTCTCCGATGCCACTTCGACTACAACTCTGGATGACAATGAGATCTCCTTCCTGTCGATCCATCTCTCGAAGTGCTTTAAAATAAGCTTCTGCTGCTACTTCCGGTTCTTCATAGGAAGATAGGTTTTTACGATAGAATGCTCCCTCCCATTGGTTTTCCGTCGTGGCCAAAAATAATATCCGAAGGGACTCTCTACCATGTTTTTTCAAGAATTGATCCGTATCTTCCGGAGCCATATCCATGAGAACCGTGGGTTTTGATGCCATGTAGTGTCCATATTTCATGCCGGGACTTTGGGGCCTTTCCTCCGATGTCTTCGGATGATAGACATCGCATTTGCCCACCAGTCTTGCAATATCTTCTGCCGTGTATTTCCCCGGGCGAAGAATTACCGGTGGATAGGAGGTACAAAGTAAAACCGTACTTTCAATTCCCACCTTGGTCTGTCCACCATCTACAATGGCAAGTTCTCCAATGCCATGCTCTGCTTCCATATACTGGGCATCCTGCAAGGCATCCTCAAAGGATGTGGGTGAAGGTCGGCCAGACACATTGGCAGATGGTGCTGCTACCACTCCTCCTCCATGGGAAATAATCTTTCGTGCAACTCCATTCTTTGGCATTCGAATGGCGACGGTGGACAATCCAGCTCGCACCACCTCGGGAACCTTGTCGCTACTCTTCACTACAATGGAGAGGGGTCCTGGCCAAAAATGATCCGTCAAAAGATCCACATAGGGTGGAATCTCTTCCCCAAGCTCTCTTAAAGCATCTTTTTCTGCAATATGAAGAATGAGAGGATTATCGGAAGGTCTTCCCTTGGCACGGAATATGCGGAGAATGGAGTCGGCCCATAAACCATCGGCACCGATACCATAGACTGTTTCCGTTGGAAAAATGACGGGCACACCTTTTTTTATATAGTCTCCAGCCTCTTTTAGATGTTCCTCCTTGGTTGATAGTATGTGTATCATTGAAAATCCACTGCATCCAATTCTCTTAATTGATATTTTTCGATAATATCAATGAGCTTTCCTGGATAGGCCGAATCGGTGGCATAGCCAGCTCTACGTATGGCCCATGCTCCACGGTAGGGATCAAACATCACATCTCTAAAAATCCCGTATCTCTCCTTGGTTAAAAGCAGAGCCTTGTGATCATCCCAACTTTCCTGCAGGGTATTATATGCTCGGAAAGCGTCGTCGATCCGATAGCGAACCCCATTGTATTCTTCCCAGGTGTTGGAAATGACCGATCCATTGGATGCTTTTCCCTTGATTCCAAAGAGGTTCTTACTTGCCTTTCCACTATATTTATCCACGGGGACATATTGACCCCATCCTGTTTCCAAAATGGCCTGTGCCATTTGAATGCTGGCCGCCATACTTGTTTTTTGTTGTGCAGCCAACGCCAGGGGAGAAAAACTCTCCAAAAATTTATCTTTTTCCACCACGGGACGAGACTTATAAATCTTCCCCGTATGAATACGAATGGCAATTTCTTCACTTCGAATGGGTCCTTCTGCCGTTTGTCCTTCCACCACCATGGTATAGGAACCATCCATGCCGGGCTCGGGACGATACTTGGTCTTTCCACCTACAGACCCCACCACCCGAATGGTTTTGGGCCCTTTCAAGACATATTCAAGAGAAGTCAAAGCCACATTGCTGTCGTAATACAGTTCCACTTCTTCGTTGATGACAGCCTTGGGTCCAATACCTTGAAGAAGCAGCCGTTTCCCACCCTGGATACGAACCGCCACCGCATCGGTGGTAAGTGTCTCTCCATTGGGAAGATCCACTTCCGCCCGAAGATTAAATTCTCCAGAAATATGGGCACCGGGATTGAATACATGGGCTCCGTAGGGTTTTTCTGCCAAGAGCAAATCCCCCAAAGGCCCCTGCAAATAGTATCGAGTGGAGGTCACATCAAAATTTCGACTCACATTGATAGTCTTAGTACCGTTGATTACATCTCCCGGTTTCACTCCGATAAGGTGTAAACTCCGGGGTGTTGAAAGGAAAAATTGTATCGGTTCACTGGTGTGCTCCTTTCCTTCCATGTCGGTGACTTTTAAAACAATGGAAAGACTCTTCTCTTCTCCACCATTTAATTGGAAGTTCCATGGACCATAGGGATCCCTTTTGTCAAAGGTTTGCGTTACATTTGTCATAAGATCGGTCACACTGTATGCAGCGGACTTGGCCACAAAATTCATTTGGGGTTGGAGCTCAACAGACCCATGATATGTCTGACCTTGGACAATGCCTCCAAGGCTCACTCGAGGTTCAATCTCCGTTGACACTTTTCTTCCCCGTCCAGCCACAATGTTTCCATTGGCGTCATAGGATGCCACCAATAAGATGGAGAATTTTTTCAAATCCCATGGCACATAGGTGACCTCCATCCCTGGTTTTGAGTCGTTGACAAAACCTTTTTTCGTCAAGGAATCCAACACGAAAAGTTTCGTCGTTGCAATTCTGGGAGCCACATTGGCGCCGGCCGTCACACGAAACACCGTTTGATCTCGTAGTGTGGAAGCAAACCCTTCCACTTGATAGGAATCTACTTGGGATGGTTGCCCTTCCCCAATGGATACCGTATTGCTTCCTTCGTCATATCCTACGGCCAACCCAAAGGCTTCCGCAATGACACGGATGGGTACATAGGTCCTTCCATTGACGGCTTTTGCCGCCACATCGGACAGAAAGTAACTGCCGTCAGTAAGCTCCACAAGATGGGATCCAATGCGCAAAGTTACCTTTCCCGTCACATCTTCCACAATGACTTCTTGACTATGCTCCACATAGGATACACGTTTCCCCAGGGCTTCACTCACGAAGCGGACAGGAACCATGAGGCGATCTCTCTCAATGATCGTTTCACTTTTATCGGTGATATCTATGTTTTGTACAATAATATTTACTTTTCTCGCTTGGGTTTTCGTTGTGCATAGACAAAGTCCAAACAGCACAATCAATAGACACATTCTAAACTTTTTCATCATTTCACCTTTCCCTTTCTAGGGCTTTTTCTATCCTATAGTATATACAAAAATCATTCATTTATCAACCAAAGTCACAGTTTTGACATATATGTGTTATAATGGGCATAGAAAAGGAGGTTCTATGAAACATATTTTTTCAAAAATAATCCGAATACTCACCATTCCACCTCTCATGGCACTCTTGACCTTTTTGTCTCTCTATTTCCATGGGCGTGTGTTAATCAATGTTTCTGATTTGCTTTTAGCAATCTTCACCATCACCGTTTTGCCAATTATGGGATATATCATTCAACCCTTCGTTGGTCATCATATCCACTACTTTAGTGGTCGAGAGGGTCAAAGGAAAATGGCCATGTTTTTCTGCGTTGCCGGATATGTCATTGGTATGATTGTGACCATATTCATCAACCCCAATCGGGAAATCCTCCTCATCTATCTAGGATATTTTATCTCCGGTATGACAATTCTAATCTGTAATTTATTGGGCTTCCGTTTGAGCGGTCACGCTGTCGGAGCCGCAGGTCCCGTTGCCATTCTTCTTACCTTCCACCTCACCGAATGGATCATCGGCCTTGTGCTCATTTTCTTCGTCATGGTCGCCAGCCTTAAGATGAAACGCCACAAAACCAGTGAGCTTGTCGCCGGCATCTTGCTCCCCTTCATTTTATTACCGATTCTTCAAAAACTACTCGGTGTATAGTTGCAATTTTTTTTAAAATAATGTATGATTTTAAAAATCGAGGTGTATCTATGAAACTATTAAAAAAGAAAATTCGTGAAGAAGGAATTGTCGAACCTGGAGGAATCCTCCGTGTGGATCAATTTTTAAATCATCGTCTAGATATTGAATTCATCAATGAAGTGGGCATTGCATTTAAGGATATTTTCCGGGACAGACCCGTTGATAAAATCTTAACCATTGAATCCTCGGGGATTGCCATTGCCACCATTACAGCCCAATATCTTCATGTGCCCGTGGTTTTTGCGAAAAAAAATATTCATGTCAATCTCCCCAATGAGGTCTATATCGAACAGGTAGAATCCTTTACCCAGAAAAAAAACAATCAACTCGTCGTGGCAAAAAAAATGCTATGCCATGGAGAAAACATTCTCATTTTGGATGATTTTCTAGCCAAAGGCAATGCCCTGCAAGCCCTTCTCAATATGGTTCAAAAAGCAGGTGCCAACGTAACGGGCATAGGAATCGTCATCGAAAAAGCCTTCCAAGGCGGAGGAGATAGAATTCGTGATTTGGGATATGATTTGGTGAGCCTTGCTACCATCACGGCGATGGATGATCAAAGCGTCACCTTCTCCGATGAAGATTAAATAAGATTCAAAAAAGCTCTCATTTGAGAGCTTCTTTTTTTATCGTTTAAATCGACCGGTTTGATTGTTTTGCGCATTGCTCTTTTCGAGAATTTCCATCCAGTCCAGAGATTTTCCTGTACCAACTGCCACACATTCTATGGGATTTTCTGCAACACGAACTTGGATTCCAGTCCGTTCGGCAATGATTTCTGGCAATCCTCTTAATAGAGCTCCTCCTCCCGTCATGATAATTCCTTGATTGGAAATATCGGCGGCAAGTTCTGGTGGAGTTCTCTCCAAGGTATAATGGACGGCTTCAAGGATGGCTGCGACCGGTTCTTTTAGCGCCTCCAACATATCGTTGGAACTAATTACCACATTCATGGGAAGACCGCTGACCAAGTTTCTACCTTTAATCTCGAGGAATTCTTCCTCTTCCAAGGGATAGGCACAACCAATGGTTGCTTTGAGTTTTTCTGCCGTTCTCTCTCCGATCATCATATCATGTTTTTTACGGACAAATTTGGTGATGGCGGCGTCACAATTATCTCCCGCTACTTTGATGGAACGGCTGACGACAATTCCTCCCAGGGAAATGACGGCTACGTCGGTGGTTCCTCCACCAATGTCCACCACCATGTTTCCTGTGGGCGCTGTGATATCCAGTCCTGCTCCGATGGCGGCAGCAATGGGTTCTTCTATGAGTAAAGTCTTCACCGCTCCAGCTTCGTTGGCAGCTTCAATGACGGCTCTTTTTTCCACTTCGGTACAACCAGAGGGCACACAAACCATGAGTCTGGGCTTTAAGAGCATTCTGCCCAAGGATTTTTCAATAAAATATTTTAACATTCTCTCCGTCACGTTATAGTCGGAGATAACCCCTTCCTTTAGGGGACGGATGGCAACAATATTGCCTGGGGTTCTACCGAGCATTTTTCTCGCTTCTTCTCCCACGGCAAGGAAACGGTTGGTGTACTGATCAATGGCCACCACCGATGGCTCTTGTAGTACGATCCCTTTTCCTTTGACATAGACCAGTACGGAGGCCGTACCAAGGTCAATTCCAACGTCATTTCTTAACATAAATCCCATAACTATCCCTCTCTTACCACATGGGCACCAAGGCCCTCTAATTTTTCAATCAAATTTTCGTATCCTCGTTCAATATGATAAATATCTTCTATTTCCGTTTTTCCATCCACTGTTAAGGCCGCTATGACTAGGGCTGCCCCACAGCGTAAATCTGTGGCGCGCACCTTTCCTCCACGCAATTTATGGACACCTTGTACAATGGCATTTTTACCATCAATTCGTATGTTGGCTCCCATGCGATTGAGCTCATCGACGTGCATAAAACGATTTTCAAAGACCGTTTCAATGATAACCGATGTGCCCTTGGCAAGCGTTGCTAGTGCCATGAATTGAGCCTGCATATCGGTGGGCATCCCTGGATAGGGTAAGGTCTTAATATCAAAGCTCTCAATGGTTCCGTTGGAAATCACATTGATGGTGTCACCATTTTCATAAATTTCCACGCCCGCTTCTTTGAGCTTAGCTATGACGGGGCGCATATGACTGGTGATGACATTTTCTATGTTGATATTTCCTCCCGTGGCTGCCACAGCAACCATGTAAGTACCCGCCTCAATCCGATCGGGAATAATCTGATGTCGACATCCGTGGAGTTCTTTCACACCCTTAATCTTTATGGTCGATGTCCCCGCACCTCGGACCTGCGCTCCCATTTTATTGAGAAAATTGGAAAGGTCCACAATCTCCGGTTCCATGGCCGCATTATCAATGGTCGTTTCCCCATCTGCTAAGACGGCTGCCATCATAATATTCTCCGTTGCTCCCACCGAAGGAAAGTCTAAGTAAACGGTGGAGCCTTTGAGGTGATCTGTTTTGGCACATACCATTCCATGTTCTGTGCGTACAGAGCATCCCAATGCACGAAATCCTTTTAAATGTAAGTCAATGGGTCTTGTTCCAATGGCACATCCACCGGGGAGAGAATTTTCCGTTCGTCCCATTCGACCAATCAATGGTCCCATGACACAAAAACTGGCTCTCATCTTACTCATAAGATCAGCGCCTGTGGTGGTGTTGGTGATTTCCGATGCATCAAAGATATAGGTGTTGGGCTCGGGATGTTCTATTTTTACACCCAAACCACGCAACACTTCCGTCAGAAGGGTTACGTCTTTTAATTCGGGAACATCTTCCAGAGTGATTTTATCCTTGGTTAATATGGTGGCACACATAATGGGCAATGCCGCATTTTTTGCCCCACTGATACGGACACTTCCCTCAAGAGGACCTGTTCCGTGAATCACAAACTTCTCCATCGTTTCATCCTTTTCTACTATTCTTTATGATTTTATCATAAACGAGCCAGTTATACAAGATAAGGGGTTTAATATCCAAAAAACTTTCCTAGGATCCGTTCCAAATCCGTCATTTGGTTTGCCTCTTCTATGGTTGCCATAAGATCGGGAACATGGTCTGTGATGATGCCATCCACCTTAGACTCTACAAAAAGAACCATCGAATCTTTGGTATTGACAGTCCAAACAATGGCTTTTTTTCCCGCCTTTTGAATTTGTCTTACCTTCTTGGGGGTGGCTTCTTGTTCTTCCATAATGAGATAGTCCCCCTTCATTGATGGGATATCTCCAATGGCGAAAAAGTACAAATAGCCTGTGGACAATTGGGGATGGGTTTCCACAATATATTCTATGAGAGTATAATCCAAGGATAAGAGAACGGTTTCTTTCTCCATCTTTCTTTCTTTGATCATGGCCACCACATCATCTACCATTTGGGCATCGGCTGTTTTTCCCTTGAGTTCCACAAAAAGACCGATCTTCCCTTTGGCAAAGTCTAGGAAGTCTTCCAAGGTAGCCACCGGTTGGGAAGGTCGACTGGAATCAAAGGCATCTTTCACAGCAAGAGTCCCAATTTCCTCCATGGTCATCTCAGAGGATGACTTGGCAACTCCGGTGACGCGTTTAAAATCTGGATCGTGGTTGATGACATACTGACCATCCTTGGTTCGTTGCACATCAATTTCACTCCACTGGGCACCTGCCTCATAGGCCTTTTTCAGTCCCAATAAACTATTTTCAGCCGCCAAATCTCCACCGGCGCGATGGGCAACAATCATCTTTCCCCCAGAGGGGCAAAAAAATGATTCAAAGGAAAAACTGCCTAGAATCCCTATGGATACATTGATCAACAAAATGGTGAGGAGAAGCCCTCCGAGGTAGTATTTGGCACTTGTCTTTTGTTTTGTTTCTTTTGAAGCTTCCCTCGTTTCATTTCTCAGAGGTGCTTCTTTATTCTCGCGCTCACTTGTCTCCATTCCCTCATTGTAGGCGTAAAATAGTCTTGTCACTCTTGTAACGAGTATGGGGATGACAAGAAGCGCCACCAAAGCTGCCAACTCCACCAACAACAAGAGATTAGAGATATACCAGAAGCGACGAAGCCATGGACCAAAATGGAAGAAAGTCGCTGGAACCATGATGAGATAAATGAGTCCAATGAATACAATTGCAATGGCCCCAACCCGTAGCATTCCACCAATCAGAACCTTTTTTATAAAGTCTCTTTTGTGCTTTCGGATCACGAGCGAAGAGGCCTTCATGGCATCCTTTGCTCCCATGTCTTGCAACAACATGAAATGAAAGGTAAAAATAAAGCGTATCGTCATCACCAGTAAAGTGAGCAACAATGCCACATAGAGAATGGAAAAAATGGGATTGCTCCATATGACGGCTGTAATAAAATTGGGGATTTGGAAATGTTTCATGGGCCCTACTGTAAGCCCCACAGAGACCAATGGAACCACAAAGGCAACATAGAGAAGAATCCATATGCTAGTAGGCCGAAGAAACTTTTTCATAGAAGAAAGAGCGGTCCAAATCATGGAGCCAAGCCCCATCCTTTTCTCTCCCTCATGGAGTCTTGCCGAAAGAAGAATAAATGCGTTGATATCCAAAGCCACCAAAAGAACAAGTAACATAAGAGCTGCCACCAACATCCCCAATCCTTTGAAACTCAATATAAATTGGATATAATCTCCACTGGAGATAACCGTCCTTCCCGAACTTTTAATGAGCATATCGATGATCCATTTGAATAGGGGAAACACGATGAGGGCAAATATTCCCTTGGTTAAGAGCTGATACTTGATATACATCCACGCCGTGGCATAGATGCTATGTTTTTCTTTCGTATGGTTCATATACTTCCTCTTTCTTAAATCTTTATAAATTTTTATACCTTTTTTATCATACCACAAAATCCTATTCTTGTATCTAACCATACAAAAATCCCCATGGAACCATGGGGATTTTCATCCATAAAATAGTACAAAGCTTATTCACTTAGTACATAGGCAAGCGCCAAGTCTGTTGTCGCTTTTACACCCTCTTTGTGGGTTCTTTCCCAGGAGTGACTGGCATCTACACCGGGACCGATGAGACCTGCCCGTACATCCCATCCCGCTCTTTGGGCAGCCGAGGCGTCGGAACCATAGAAGGGATAAATGTCAATTACATAGGGAATCTGGTGCTCTTTGCAAAGTTTAATAAATTTTCTTTTTAAATCAATATCATAGGGTCCTGTACTGTCTTTGGCACAAATGGTCACCTTGTGTTCGTCAGAGGTCTGTCCAACTCCCGGTGCACTCATGTCAATGGCAATAAATTCGCTGACCTCTTGGGGAATGGCAGCACTGGATCCATGTCCCACTTCTTCATAGTTGGAAATGAAAAGATAGGTGGTGCGAGGTGGAACGATGGAATTTTCTTTCAAATACTTGGCAATTCCAATCAATGTAATAATACAGGCCTTGTCATCCAAGTGACGGCTTTTGATGTATCCTGATTCGGTCACTTTGGTGGCAGGGTCATAATAAATAAAGTCTCCAACTTGGATTCCTAGTTTTTCTGCATCTTCTTTGCAAGAAACTCTTTCATCCAAACGAATCTCTAGGGTATGTTCATTTCTTTCGGTACTTTGGGTCTTGGGTCCATTGACATGGCAAGATGCCACCGTCGTTAAAATGGTTCCTGAAATTCTTTTTCCATCTTCTGTGGCCACCCAAACTTCCAAACCTTCCACCGTATTCCAACTATAACTACCAAGCATGGACATCTTCAACCGACCATTGGGCTTGATTTCTTTCACCATGGCACCCAAAGTGTCCACGTGGGCGGATAGCAAAACGGCATCTTCCGTATTTTTGCCTTCAATCTTGCAAATCAATGCCCCTTTGTTGGTGAGCTTTACAGGATAATATTTTTCCAATTCTTCTTTAACTAGGGAAATTGCTTCTTTTGTATCTCCTGTGGGAGAGGGAGTGGTTAAGAGTTTTACGCCATACTCTACCAAATACTCTAAATCATACTTCATAACTGCCTCCTTAAAATTTCATTCTATTCCATTATACATGAATTCCTGTTTTTCGCAAGTAAATCTCCACCAAGTATTCCATGGCCATGGCATACACCCTTGGTCCAGCGCCTGCAATGACCACATCTACATTCTTTGCTGTGACCATATTCTGTCTTTCCTGTTCCCGTGCAAAGACATTGGATATATGGACTTCCACCTTGGGAACCGATAGGGCTGAGAGTGCATCAGACAAGGCCAAACTGTAATGAGATAAGGCCCCGGGGTTGATGATGAGTCCATCAAAATCTCTTTGATAGAGACGCTCAATCAGTGCGCCCTCATAATCCGAACTGATCAGTTCCAATTCTCCATCGGAAATTTGAGACCGCATGAGTTCTCTTAATTCTCCTTCCAGTTCTTCCATGGTTTTTGTTCCGTATATATGGGGCTCACGACTTCCAAGATATTTTAAGTTGGGTCCATTTAAGATGAGAAGTTTCATAGTCCTATCTCCTTCCGTTTAAGTTCTTCTTTTAGATACCTTGCCATCTGAAATATGGTCCGATCCATGGCAACTTCCATATGACAAAAGTCCCTGTAGAGAGGAAGTCTCCTCTGGTATAATTCTTCCAATGCCTGTTCCCTTCCCTCTTTCAAAAGGGGCCGACGAGAATAGTTGATGAGGCTTTTGATTTCGTCCAATTCTCGATGAATAAAAACTACGAAACCACCCTTGTGAAGAATCTCTCGATTTTTTCTTCGTTCCACAACACCACCACCGGTAGCAATAATCTTCTTATCGTACAGGGACATGATTCTCTTGAGAGTTTTGGTTTCTTCTTGACGAAACCGTTCCTCTGAAATGGAAAACAGATCTGCAATCCGTCGTCCCGTCCATCGAACGACCATTTCATCGGTGTCCATCATCTCCCATCCCATTTCTCTTTGCAATTCTTTTGCCAGAGTGGTCTTCCCACATCCCGGCATCCCAATGAGTACAAGGTTCATAGAAGGGACTCCTGTAGCATCTCATCCAACACCACAATGGCCATGCAAGATTCTAAAACTGGACGAACTCTTTCTGCTATGGAACTGTCGTGTCGTCCTCTAACGGATAAGGTAACAGGTTCCAATTCTCTATTGAGGGTGGGAACTGGTGTGCTTTGGGTGGCAATGGGCTTTAGATAAATATGGACCACCACATCTTCGCCGTTGGTAATCCCACCTTGAATTCCACCATCATGGTTATTTTCTGTGCCCACCCCTTCTCCCCTTGGGACATAGGGATCCAACGCTTCTATTCCCGTCATCTCATAGGTTTTCATAATATTTCCAAAAACCACTCCTTTGACGGAGGGCACGCTAAAATACAGATGGGATAATTGACTTTCTAGGGAATCAAAGAAGGGACGACCCAATCCGGCTGGGATGTTTTTCCCTCGGACTTCTATCTGGGCGCCACAATGGTTCTTGCCAAAGAGAATGGTGGAGGAAATCATGATGCCCTTTTTCTCAAGAAGATCCATGGCCATGGCACCTGCCACAACCAAGGTTGCCGTCATCCGTCCCGAAGCAATCCCTCCCCCGGTTTTCCATGCCCCCTTGCCATATTTAACATGGGCTGTATAATCTCCGTGTCCTGGTCGAAAGGCCCTCTCTATTGTTTGGTATTCTTCTTTTTTCACTTGATTGTTTTCCAAGGCGATCACCAAGGGAGAGGGGGTTGTCTTCCCATCTTGCAGTCCTGAGAGAAGGAGAAGCTGATCCGGTTCTTGACGGGAAGTTTCTTTTGATGTATGGGGTCTACGTCGTCTCAGTTCTTCTTCCATTCGATGCAAGGGAACCTCCCATCCCAAAGGCAATCCCTCCATTGCAATTCCCACCGTTACGTCATGGGACGCGCCAAAAATGGTGATTTTAAATTGTTTACCGAATTGAAATGCCATGATTTCTCCTTTGTAAAATATCATAGAGCTCTCGATGGGACTTTTTTAATGAGGAAACTCCGGTCAATATGACGGGCTTTCCATGATTTTGTGCCAACAACAAACTACCGTGAACCATTCTGTGATCGGTGAGATGGAGTTGTATGGGTTTGGGTCTAGCAATCCGCCCTCCTGTGACCACAAGACTATCTTCATATATGGATACTCCTCTGCCAAAGGCCCGCAACACCCGTCCAATTTCTTCCAGACGATTGCTTTCTTTATAGATTAGATTTTCTATGCCCGTCAAACGGACTCGTTTTCCAATAGATGCAAAATAACAAGCCATCACCGGTGCCAAGTCAATCGTATCTCGGAGATTGTACTGATCCTTTTCTTCCTCAATCCACTGTCGAAAGATGCCATCTTTTTGTTCTCCATACTCTCCCTCTGGCAAAGGTTCTTTCACGCCACCCATCTTGGCAAGGGCCTCATAAAAAGCACGATTGGAAGCATCTTCCGGTAGGACATATTCCATGGTTTGTTTCATTTCTTTCACATGGGTTTTCTGGTTTCCATACTCCACTCCAAAGGCTTTCATCACGTCCAAGGTGATGGCAATATACTGGCGACTGGCATCGGGGCTAAAGGTTAAGGAAAAGCCTTCCCAATCGCCTCGGGGGATGGATGCCATGAGCATGGCAGAGATATATTGGCTGGTCAACCTACCGGGAACATGATACATGGATTGTCGCAAAGGACCCCCTATGAGGAGATGATCCTCCCTTTTTTCCCAGAGTAAGCCTTCCTTTTGAAAAAGCTCCTCATAATATTGAAGAGGACGTTGCAATAGGGTTGGTGTTCCCGAGAAAGTGATTCCCTCTTTTTGTGCCAAAATAGGAATGAGAAAACGCAAAGTCGATCCACTTTCTCCCACCCATATCCGTCTATGCCTTCCTTCCAAGATTCTATGTTTCGGATCTAAAACAAGGGCATCTCCTTTTCTCTCATAGGAAGAATAGAGGGCTTGTAATGTCACCTCGGTGTCATCGCACAGGGTGAAATTTCGTAGAATGGTCCTTCTTCCTGTCAAATAACTCAAGAGGATGGCCCGATGGGCGTATGATTTAGAACATACGGGTACATAGGGAATGTTTATTGGTCCTTGAAGTATCCATCGATCAATGTTTGAAATAGCCACTGTGCATCTACCTTCTTCATCTCACCTCTTCCCATATCCACAATGTAGGGGAAGAGAAATTCTCCGCCTTCCATTTTTTTATCCTTGTATAGGGCTGCCTCCAGCCTTTCTCTCTCCAGTTTGATGGAACAACCTGTTTCTCCATATAACTGAAGAAAAATCTCACGAAAATCCCTTGCCACATTGGGTTGGGAAAAAGGAAGTTCACTCTCATAGACAAGACCCATCGCCACTGCTTTTCCATGACTTAGTTGATGATCACTGGCTTCCTCCAAGGCATGGCCCAATGTATGGCCCACATTTAAAAGAGTCCGGATTCCCTTTTCTTCAAAATCCCGTTCCACAATTTTTATTTTTTCCATGGAAGCACCAGGCACGGATAGCTTTCCCAATGTTTGTCTGTGCTTTTGCCAATCTTCTTGGATGTAAAGTCTCATTTGATCCCAGAGCTTTCTTTGAAAGAGTGCTGCCACCTTCAAAGCCTCCACCAGACCATCGGCAAAATCTGCATCATTTTGTGTTTCTAAAAACCGTACATCGGCCAGAATTTCCTTCGGATGTTTCAACATACCAATGCGGTTCTTAGCACCATGAAAATTGATTCCACATTTGCCACCAATGGAAGCATCCACCATGGCAAGTAGGGTCGTAGGAATGAAAACATGATCGATTCCTCGCATATATAAACCTGCCGCCAATCCTCCCACGTCGGTGAGAGTTCCTCCTCCCACCACGTAGAGAACACTCTTTCGATGAAGTCCTCTTCGGCCCATTTCTTCCAAGATCCATTCCAAGCGCGACATGGTTTTCGTATCTTCTCCAGCAGGAATAAAGACCGTATCTAAAGGAAATATCTCGGGATACAGGTCCTTCAATATTTCATCGGCTAATACCATATATGCTCCTGATTTCGATCCTTTGATTTCGTGGGTATGGATGTAGTCCTGGGGGCATTGGATGGATTGTTCTTTAAATATGGTCATGAGGTACCTTCTCCCATTCCACTTCGTCAAGCAATGTGTCTAGAGTTGGTAAATCAATGGTTTGCTTGCTATCGGTCAATGCCCTATCTGGCTCCTCATGAACTTCCACCATGACACCATCGGCTCCGGCGGCCAGTCCTGCCTTTGCGGCATCGACCACAAACTCTCTATGACCCATGGAGTGACTCGGATCTACCAAGACTTGATAGCCCGTTTTTTTCTTAAGATAAATAATGGCACCAATGTCCAACACATTTCTTGTGATGACATCAAAGGAACGAATGCCCCTTTCACAGAGAATCACTTGGCCATTGCCACCCTTTTCAATATATTCGGCTGCCTTTAACCATTCATCCATGTAGGCGCAAAGTCCTCGCTTCAAAATAACCGGTTTGTCAACCTTTCCCAATTCTTTCAGCAGGGAAAAATTATGCATATTCCGCGTGCCAACCTGGTAAACATCCACATGGTCATAGACCGGATCAATTTGTCTAGGATCGACCACTTCGGTCACGGTCTTTAAGCCCATCTCTCGTATTTTTTTCAGTGCTGGCAAAGCAACATATCCCAATCCTTGGAAGGTATTGGGATCGGTCCTTGGTTTAAAAATTGCAGCACGGACATAGTCTATATTTCTTTTTTTTAATTGGTTTGCTAGTTTTAGAGCTTGTTCCTCACTTTCCATGGAACAAGAGCCCGCGATTATGATCAAACACGTTCCTCCGTAAATAATGTAAAGCACTTCTCTGCCTGGCCTAGAACCATATCATATCCATTTTTTACATGGACTCCTTGGGCCTTCAACCGTTTCATTATGGTCGTTTCCCATGGAGAATAGATCATGTCAAAAAGAGTTTTTTGCCCCGGCAGGGGTGCATCCAATAAACTTTTATCTTCTCGAAAACCAACGGTTGTGGCCTGTACCACGTTGGTGGCCATCCCCTCCTTGATTTCCTTTAAATCATATACTATCTCAACATCTTCTTTGATTTTGCGAAGTTCATCATCCTTTCGATGGTCTCGGCAATAGATGGTGACCTTAGAATCTCGAAAGGCATATAGAGCCGCTTTGGCTGCACCACTCCTTCCCAAAATCAAAACCTCTCCTGGGACAAATAGTCCTTCGACGGCACTTCTCACACCGTCCACGTCCGTATTATATCCGTAGAGTTTCCCCCCTCTATGAACAACCGTATTCACTGCACCCAAAATAGAGGCTCTCTCATCCAATCTGTCAAGGAAGGGAATAATGGCTGCCTTATAGGGTGATGTCACATTGAATCCCCAAAAATCTTCTTTTTTTACCTTTGCAATCACTTGGGGTAGTTCCTCTTCTGCCACATCCATGAGTCCGTACTCCGCCTTGAGATTTGCTTCTTTTAATAGTCTATTATGAATTTCCGGTGACACAGATTGACTTATGTTTTTACCGAGTAAAAATACTTTCATCTTCAATGAGCTCCACCAACCTTTCTGCAATACGGTTTGCTGCGGAACGAATATATCCTTTTTTGACTTCTAAAAACTCCCCTGTAATCAAACGATTGCCCAATAAAGATTTCTCCTCTTCCGGCAAAAGAACAGGCATTGCTCCTTCTTCACGATAGGGCTTAAGACTTTCCTCGTCAGGGATTTTCCCATTGGCAAAGACAAAATCCACGGGGCGATTCAAATATCGTTCCACTTCCCGCACATGATCACCCACTGAAAACCCTGCCGTCTCCTCCTTTTGAGTCATCACATTGCACACATAGATAATCTTTTTTTGTGACAAAAGACTGGCCATATCCCCTACCAATAAATTGGCAATGACAGAGGTATATAAACTTCCCGGACCCAACACTACGGCCTCTGCTTTCTCAATGGCCTCCACCACCTCGTCGAGGAGAGGCACCTCTTCTTTGAGATAGAGTTCTTCAATTTTTGCTCCATGGGCATGGGCTTCCAATGCAATTTCACTTTCCCCGTGGATGATGGCACCATCACTCAATCGAGCCACCAAGTCCATGGCCGAAGAGCTGACTGGCAGAACTAAACCTTTTAATTTCAGCACATTGCTTAATACAGCAACTCCCTTTCGAAAAGAGCCATACTCTTCTGTCATCCCTGCAATCATGAGATTCCCCAAAGACTGTCCCGCCAAGTTTCCATTGGTAAATCGATAATTCAAGAGCCCTTGCAAGTCTTGGGGCGCTTCACTGAGGGCCAATAAACAGTTTCGAATATCTCCTGGGGGCAGCATATTCAAGTCTTCACGGAGAATTCCGCTTCCTCCTCCATTGTCTCCCACCGTCACCACTGCGGTGACAAAAAAACGATCCTTCAAACCGGCCAACAATATGGATAGACCCGTCCCTCCTCCGATGGCAACAAGATTACGCATGGGTATCCTCTAAATCTCTGTGAATGAGTACGGGATAGATCTCTTTTTCTTCCAAACGCTCCTGCAGTGCCCGGGCAATGGACACGGAACGCTGTCTTCCACCAGTGCAACCAAAGGCCACCACCAGCTGATTCTTGCCCTCCCGTTTATAAAGGGGCAATAGATATAAAAGAAGATCCTCCACTTTATCCACAAAATCCTTCACTTCTTCTCGGTCCATGACATATCGATAGACCTCCTCCACATACCCCGACTTTTCTTTCAGCGCAGGAATATAGTATGGGTTTTGAATGAAGCGAACATCCAATACCATATCGGCATCCATTAAGATCCCATGTTTAAAACCAAAGGTACTAAAAATCAGTTGGACATCATCAGCTTCTCGGACTTCCACCGCCGATAAAATCAAATGTTTGAGTTCTCCCAAAGTGAGATTGGTCGTATCCAAGACATAGGAGATGGTCATGATTTTATCCATGGCCTTTCTCTCTTCGTGAATCCCATCTAAAATGCTTCCCTTGGGTTGCAAGGGATGGGGCCGGCGACGTTCCTTGAATCGTTTGATTAAACATTCATCCTGTGCATTTAAAAAGAGAACCTTTGCTTGAAAACTTTCCTTCAGCTGTAAAATGGTTTGAAAAAGCTCTGCGGTAAAAACTCGATTTCTTTGATCCAAGGCCAAGGCCAGTTTTTTAACCTCTGGTTTTTCATCCAAAAGACGAACCAATTCGTCAATCAAAGGAGAGGGGAGATTGTCAACACAAAGATATCCACTATCTTCCAACACATTGAGTGCAGCCGTTTTCCCCGCCCCACTCATTCCAGTTACAATGACAAGATCCATCATATCCACGCTCCATCATCCAAGATTTGTAGTTCTTCTTCCAATTCGACACCTGTGCGATTTTTAACTATGGTCTTGATGCGATGAATGAGGGTCATCACATCTACAAATGTGGCATCCCCCACATTGACAATAAAGCCGGCGTGTTTGGGTGAAACTTGTGCTCCACCAACCTTCAATCCTTTTAGCATACATTGATCAATGAGTTGGGATGCGAAGTGTCCTTCTGGTCGCTTGAACACCGATCCACAGGAAGGATAGTCCAAGGGTTGCTTTGCCTTTCTCCGTCCATTCAAATCATTGATGATGGATTGAATTTCCTCGGCATCCCCCCGTTCTCCCTCCACGGTCACAGAAACGATGATGTCATCTCCATCTTGAAAGGAAGAATACCTCGTTCCAAATTTCATTTCCTCTTTGGGGATGGTGAGAAGTTTTCCTTTGTGAAGCACTTCTGCCTCCACCACCACATCCTTCATCTCTGGTCCGTAGGCTCCAGCATTCATCCAAAGAGCTCCTCCAAGAGAACCGGGAATACCATTTAAAAATTCCAAACCCTTGATGCCTGCCAAGCAAGCCGCATCACTTAAATTCCGAAGGGAGATACCAGATTGGGCTTTCATGCGAATGCCATCCACCGAAAAATCACTAAAATTACTTCCCAGTATGATGACGGCACGTTTGAGTCCATAATCACTGATAAGAACATTGGTCATCTTTCCTAGAATGACATAGTCCCTTTCTTCTTCTAAAATATTTTGAATATCTTCCACCGTCTCTGGAAAATACATAATTCTTGCCCTGCCTCCAATCCGAATACTGGAATAGGGCCTTAAAATTTCATTTTTTAATATTCGCATACGCCACCTCTTTATTCATTATAGCATATGTGAAGAACTTTGTAAGGGGGCAATTGGTTTCTGATGGAACATGGAAAATGAACTCTTTAGTTAAATATTCTTTTTCCAAAGCCCTTTTTCCTGCCTTGGGAAAAAACTTATAGAAAGGAAGCAAAACCTATTGCAAAAGCTCCCGTCCTCTGTTATAATATTTTTGATGCTGACGTGGCTCAGGTGGTAGAGCAGCTGATTCGTAATCAGCAGGCCGGCGGTTCGAGTCCGCCCGTCAGCTCCATGAAAAGCCCTGTATTCTCCGACGATACAGGGCTTTTTCTTTGTGTAAAAGTTTGTTAAAGTTTTAATCTGTGTCTTACGTGTGTCTTACGTGAATAACTCTCAACGATTTTAAAGACATTTTCCACAAAAAAGAGGGCTATTCTTCGCCCTCTTTTATTTTCAAAACTTCTTCCTTCCACCTGTTAATATCGTCTACCGCAGATTCTAGAAACATCTCTAATTCTTCCTCAGAAATCTCTGGAAACTTGTTTTTTAATATATCCATTACATATTTATTTTTCTCATCTCCTGCCTTCTTGTACTGTTTCCATATCTGCTCCGCTGCACTTGTCGCCAAAATCGCCGAATTCACAATCCGTCTCACTTTTAGAATTTGGCTCGTCTCTGTAAGCACCTTGTTCATGGCTGTAACTATAATTATCCCAATTATAGCCCATATCGCCCTCAAAATCGTTATATCCATAATCATCTCTCCTTATCTTCATACTCTTAATTCCTGCCAACGCCAATACCTCAACCGCAAAAAAACGGAAAAATTGACGAATAAGCTCTGTCGGTTCAACTCCTGTCCTGTAGAATATATATAGGACAATTCCCGTAAATGCTAATACTGTTGTAATTACAATAACTACAATGACTTTGCTGAATTTCATGTTACTTAATTATTACGGTCTTTGTTGTGTTATCCCAATCAACTGTATGCCCCGTTTTTTCAAACGCTTCTCTTATCTGAACGTAATTTCTACCATCTTTCACGTACCCCCTTAGGGATATCCTCTTGCCCTTATACAATACCTTAACCGTTTGCACATCATTTCCCCCCTTATTTCTCTCTTTTTTCCATCTAGCTAGATCGCGCATAAGCCTATCCCATGGAAATGCGTCTCCAGGGCATATAGGTTTTTCCTTGGGTGCTATCTGGTAATGCCCCACAATATGCTCTCTATCTACTAAAATATCCACATCATACAACGTTTTAACTTCTATAGTTATGTGCTTGTGAAGCCACAGGGAGGATTGGTATTGTTCCTCTGTTAGTGGTTCTCCGCTCATCCCCTCATGCTCGATAGATACGGTGTAATAGTTCGCATTCGTATTTCTCTCTCTGACGGTACTCAATAAGCTCCTACCATTGTAATATCGCTTATTTGGTTGAGGAGTAGTTCCATTACACCATGCCGCATCTCTTATATCTACAAGCTCATATATTGTGCCATTGCGAGCTATAAGAAAATTAGCACTTGCTTGTGACGCAGGATTTCGCAACCAGCTCAGGCAGCCTGGCATTCTACCCTGTGTTATGTGGTTGCATATCATGTCAGGTTTCCATCCATTTCGCCCGTTATACCTGTTAGGACTTGGTGTTTTTTTAATATCCAGCACTTTTCCCTCTCTTTCTAATCGCTCCAAACTGTCTCTCTAACTTCTCTATTCTTGCACTGTTTACCTTGGTCTGATGGTCTATAGCCACAATTACCTTACCTTGTTCTGTTACAATTTCGTCGTTTTTTTGTAGCGTTGACTTAATTTCTATAATCCCATTGCTTATAGTTGTTAGTTGTTCTTGCATTCTAGCCGTCGTCTGTGCCACTTTGCCTGCCTCTATAGCTGCCTTAGCTTTACGGTCATCAAACCATCTAGAAGCTGCAATCCACCCTGTCACAAGGGCAATTATAGTGGCTAGATTGATAGTTAAGTCTTGCGTAATCATTATTCTTCCACCAACCTATACGTTATATACTCTTCGGGTAGTTTGTATTTTCTCAGTGATTTTGAGTATGCCATATATTGATACTTGTCTGTTGTATATGCATATGAGGACACTTCGGTGGATAGAGGCATAACCTTATTACGTGTCATTGAGTACGCCCAATTATACGTTGCTAACATTGTACCATCACTGTTGTTGTCAATATTTGCTAGCGGGGCAGGCAATACCAATTCTTCATAACTACCAGATATTCGGAAAATACCGTCATCTGTCCAATAGTACAAGAAGTGGTCAAAAAAGCAAATTGGTTTTCCCACTATTGATTTAGTGACGAATGTTTTTTTATCAATATCATAAACAGAAAGAACCTTTTTGTAATCATACGAAGATCCACCACTCACCTGTATGGCTAACATATTGTCCTTCATGACAAATCTTTCCGGGCTACCGCTAAAATTATCATAACTTGGAAACCCATCCCTATTGTGATATATCTGAACGTTTGACATGGAAGTAGTAACAATATATTTAGAATTAGCGGCCATAGCATTCGGAGATACGGGAAGTGTACAGACATCCTCTACTGCTCCATCCTCTGTTATTTTTTTTATTGTTTTATTGTCGGGATATAGCAATCCAATATCTGTATTCCACACATATATAAGATACGAATCATATTCCTTGCTCCATACAATGTTTCCTGAATTACTTATCTTGTGGATAGTTGTCTTGCCAGAAGTTGATCCCTCTGTGATTGCATAGGCATTATTGTTTATTACATATAACTTTCGTATATTTTTTTCTAGTTCAATCTCCCATTCTTTTTTTCCAGGATCTAGTACATAATCCCATGAAAATTTCCCTTGTTTTGGCATACCGCCAATTTTGGGAAGCTGCGTTTGAGGCACTTTTCCAGCGGCATCTAGACTGGCATAACCATTTGCCACTCCTTTTTTTGCCTTATCTTCTTTGGTTTGCAATGCATCTTCAAATTCGCCCATAGCTAGATTAAGTCTTCCAGCCATTGCTCGTGCTTCCTCTGCTATAGAACCTACCCCTTGGATTTCTCCAACTAGTGCCTCTGCCGCAGAAACAGCATGTTCAGCCTTAGCTTTTGTTTCCCTGTCGCCGACAATCGCCCACTCTGTCCACACATTGCTCGTGTCTGTGCAATTTCTTGTATAGAGGATTCCTTCCTCTTTCCCAATCCACAACTGTGATGTATCGGTGGCACTGTTGTTAGTGGTGTTATCTGTTTTGGTTACAATTACACTGGCATATCCGTTTGCTCCAGCAGGCCTATTAGATGGATTTCTAACACTGTAGACCCCCGCTGTATGCAAGGTGTTAAGGTCTCCTGTGTAGGCTTGTATTGTAATAACTTGTTCTCCCGTACCCAGTGTTGGGAGCTTATCTAACTTTCCCTTATCTACATTACTCATCAGCCCACTTTTGCTTGAGGTTGCGTTAGAATAGGTTGTGTTGTTGTCTGTTCCCCAATTATAACCTGTTGCGGTTCTCTTCAGCACCTGCCCCGTTGTTCCGCCTGCAGGTACTTCTTTAATAGTTGGCAATTGATTTTTTGGCACTTTGCCATCTGCCGTAAGGCTTGCATAACCATTCGCTTTCCCTTTGTTTGCCTTATCTTCTTTTTTGTTTAGTTCTTCTGCAACGCTAGTATTATCAGCTTTATTTTCTAATTCAGTTGTTAATTCCTGGTATTCTGTTTGTTGAATTTGTTTCATCTCATTAAGATTGTCTATAATTGTATTGTGATCTCCTGCGGTCCATCGTCTGCTTATCACAGTTCCGCTCTCCCAAGCGATAGCTGTTCCTTCCCAGGCTCTAGTACATCCACTCAGTGTACCATCGATTTTAGCAGTGTATAAAATTGTTTCAGCTGTTTCATCTTCACCCAGCACAGCAATGTTCGGAGCATCGGGAAATACATCCACATTTTCTACATATATTACAGTATCCGCTCCTCCTATTGGTTTCGTCAGTATAGTTTCAGGAGAGTTTGTTTGCCCTCTATACATTTGCTTCATATAGTCCTCCTTATAGTGTATGGTCGCCCCTAGACTGGACGAACCCTTGTATATTGATGTCTATGCTTATATAACTTAGTGCATCTGGTACAGCTCTTAGACTATGCCATGTTCCTCTTGCTATTTTTCCATCATTACTATTAACTAGGAATTGCGTAACATCTATTTCCGCTGTATCTGTTTCAAAATATCCAATAAGATTATTATTGGCATAGAGATGGAATTTTTCGGCTCGACCAAATCGATAGATTCCTGGTTCTATTTCGTGGGTATGATCAGCTATTGTTATTGAGTGATTATGCCCAGGAATGCTAAAATCATGTCTATGAGCTGGAATATTAATTCGAACCTCGTGGTTGTGTGCAGGGATATTTAGTTCAAACTTGTGATTGTGGTTTCCACTTTGGTAAAATTCTACAAAGTCATCAACTCCATATTTTTGCAGCCTAGTTCCACTCGGGATCCCATGGTTATGTCCCCTTCTTCCCATGCTCCCATAGTTCCAATCATTGTCTGGGAAATATTCCCATACTTCCGTTGTAAAACTCTCCGAATAATTTCCATCCCATGTGGTTGTTTCGCTTGTATAGTCACCTCCCCCACTATCGGTCGAGGATACTGTTCCTCCTTCCCACGTAGTCGTTTCTGTTGTTCCACCACCACTGCTTGTGGTTTTAGTTACACCGCCACCACCTTTGGTTGCCTTGGAGTAGGATCGGAAGGCTTCCGTCTTAATTTTTGCCACTACTTTGTTTACAATCCTCATGTCTTCTGGCAAGTAAAAATGTATTTCAGCGCCATCGGTTTCATCTGCATTGGCTTGTAAGCTCTGGCCATATATCTGTGTTGCACCTTGGCTGTAACTCATTTCAATACGCTGTCTATCGGCCATATCTGCTATTGTGCTCGCAATATTGGTTGGATGATTGCTTAAAGTAAGGGTTGTATTTGGCACATCATCTGTATCTGTGCGAGCAAGGCCTACAATGTAATGTTCTTCCATAAGCTGTAGTTCTGGTACATCTATTAGCACCTTGTCTCCAATGTCCCAAGAATCGCCCACCACATCTATTTGGTAGCTACTTTTAATTGTGCTAAGTTCTTCCAGCATTGCTTTTGCAGTGTTCATAAGACTCTCTGGATTTTCGTACCTCCGGTCCACCCATACTCTATTTATAATCCCATATCTTTTTATAGCTTCTGGAGAAGCTTCAATATAAGGGAGTCCATTATTAACCTCCTTGATATTAAGCTGGTTAATTCCTTCTCCATATCCAAGTGGAAATAAACGTGTGCAAACTTGCATGTAATCCGTGTTGTTCTCAAGAGGTAATAGGTTGTATCCTTCAGTTATTACTTTTGGTGCAGCATTTGTTTCTAATTTTCTTAGATGTAATGTCCATGGAAATGATCTCATGTCCACTTCCCACTTGTATTTCTCAGCAAACGGCTTTGGAACAGCCATAATTGCTGCTAGGAGATTCTCCTGTTCTGTGCCATACTCAAATTGCCTAGAAAACTCGCAATCTCCTAGTTTCCATCGTGTTTGATTTTGTTTCGATAAATAATTGCTTAAGACTTGCTCCGTGTAATATCCTCTGCCACCTAACCTGTAGTAGCCTAGGATTATATCATCCATCAGTGTTGCCAGTGCATGTTCAGCCTTGTAATTATAGACTGTAACATCTTCCATGCGTGCACCTGTAGGCATGATTCTATAATACTCATCACGGTATTTAACATATGAGAATGGTTCTAATAATTCTCGTTTTGGATCCTGTCTAGGAACAGAGAATTGTATATAAGCAAGACTATTCAATTTTCTATCAATATTGATCTCTGTAGCATTGGTTATTTCGCCAATTGCTATCATGTCTTTGTTATATACTTTTAATTCTCCCATTAGATCCACCGTTCTGTATATATGATTGTTCCTTCTATATCGCTATTAGAGCCATTTTGTACAATTAATTCCACAAGATTTCGGCTCAATTTTATCCAATCTCCCTCTCTGAGATGATATGCATTTTCCCCATCAATGGTTACAGTTCGATTTTCTGCATCTATGACCATGGTCTGTCCAGCACCCAGCGCACCATTAATACTCATCACAATTGTGTCTAGAAGGTCACTTGTAACCTGTGAATGTAATTGTCCACTCATATACAGCTCCACAGGAGTAGTTATGTTTAGATCTGCGAGAGCTTCCAAAGTTGCAATTAATTTGCTTTCAATGACATATTGTAAAGACCCGTGCACTTGTGAGTTTAGTTTTCCAGTATTCTTTGAGGTTACATATCCTATAATTTCGCCATCTACAGTCCCGAGGAGTAGTGTAGGATAAGTATCTTTGAGATTTAATGCAACCACCCCAACTGATGCGGATTGTAAACCTGCCTTGCTGTTTATATTAGTCTCTTGTCCTAAGTCCATTATTGCTTTTAAAGCAATTGTGCCACTCATTCTATCCTCAACCGCTAGATATACTGTAGGTAATACTCTTCCCTGCAGTGTTCCACTCATGTTTGCGGTTACTCTTTCTCCATCTGTTCTTTGTGGCCTGTTATACGCACCGATATTGTATTTTTGCATCTATGGGCCTCCTAGTTGATAGATAAACTTATATCCTCCGCCTCCAGCATAGGCATATATCCTTTTTTGATCTCTCTGGGACTCCTAGATTTTTTATACAATGGTTCTCCGCCACTTTTCTCGGACATTATAACGTTGTAATTCCATGTGCCCCAAGAGCCTGTTGGCCTAGGAAATACTCCATCATTAGTATTTACTATTGTCGTAGCTCCACTAGAACTATTAGATGGAGTTGAAAACATTAATGGCAATCTAGCATATCCACCACCAGTTAACTCTGCACCGCCGCTATCAGGATCCCCGTTATAGAGAGCTAAATGTGAATTAACTCCTGCTAGAGAGATGCCACGGAATACATTTAGTATCTTCTCCTGGAACGATTTGCTTAGATCCCCGGTTAAGTAAAAAATCACTTCTCCGGGCAGAAAAGTTGGCGCGTCCGATTCTCCGACCACCATTGCCTCTGCAATCCGGCTATAGGCAAGCATATTTCCACCTGAAACACTGTCAAAGATACCTACATAAGTAATAGTTCCTACACTTGTTTCAGCCTTAGAAAAATCTATTTTTTCCGTATTTCTAATTCCCATTCCATTGCTTTCAGGAGCTGGCACTGAAAATGTAATTTCTTGTCTTTGGTAACCTGTATAAGACACTTCCGTTCCTTCCCTACCACTTTCTCCAGGGCTACTAAGAAACAGCCCTAAATACACTTTTGCTGGTGCAGAAAAAGTTACCCCTGAAAATATTTTTAAAATTTTATCTTCCATATAATCTGATGCGTACATTTTTACCTCCTATTAATGGTCTGTATTTCTATATTTTGAATTGGTGTATTTCCGTTATTCTTTACAATTATTATCGGATAAGCCCATCTAGTACCTTTGTAGTTTATGTTGTTAGATCCAGTTTGTAATGATTGCTGTTTAGGTTCAGAATAAGCAAATGGATCTGCTACAAAGGTTATGGTCCATTCCCTCATAATCTCTCTTGGCATAGTATCTATGGAGGCACTACTCCATATTTCAGCTTTGTAGTGTTTGTCTGGTTCGTCCCATAGTATCAACTCTCCTCTTCCGCTCAGCCAGTAAGCTATCTCTCTAACATCTGCCCTAGATATCTTCTTCTCTAAGACACATCGGATAGAAATATCTCTTACATCATAGTATCTGTCATCTTCCCCGTAGAAAGTGCCATCTTTTTTTGGTATGCGTATGTCTTTGGATCGTTTCGGAGGCATAAGAACGTCTGTGGCAATTACACGTATCCCAAACTCTTCACTGTTTTTCCCTTTGAATGTGAATGTATTTCCTTGCACCTATATCGCCCCCCTTCTTCTTAATTCTCTGTGAACCTCTTCTCCAATATCTCTTCCGGTCTGTCTTCCCTTTCCATCTCCATGGTCCATGGTTGTCACATGTATATTTACTGTCTTAGTATTGTTATTGGTAGTGGATGATCCTCCGCCAAGTCCTGCCTGCTGGGCCAATTTCATATGAGAATTCCTTACTTTTGCTTCCATAGTATGAACATATGCTTTGTATTCTTCATCAGCTCCTTCTGCCAATCCCTTCACTAGCATTTTCCCAATTTCATCTCTCCACACTCGGCTGGGAGAGTGGATACCCGTTACTTTTTTAAAGGTTTTGGTGACCCCGCTAGCTAGAGAAGACACTTTAGAAGAAACCCAGTTCCAAGCTCCACTAATTCCGTCGGCAATCCCTTTCGCAAGAGACTCTCCGATGCTCCTTGCGCTACTCCAAGCCCTCTTTATAGTATCGGTTGTGGCTGAAGCAACCCTTTCCATAGCATTGGTAAGATTTGTTTTTCCAGCTTCAACTCCGTTTTTCAGCCCTTCCATTGCAGATGTGGATAGTGACTTTATATTGGTCCATGCAATTTTTATAGCTTCTTTAGCTTTTTCCGCTACTTGCTTAGCTGATTCTGATACACTACTTTCGCGGCTCTTGATCCCCTCGGCCATTCCTTCTGCCATGGGCCCGCCTATCTCCTCAGACATTACCTTTGACGGAGAATTTATACCAAGCCATTTTTTAAAGGTTCCAATAATCCCTTTGAACCAACCCTTGACAGCGTCTTTTAAATCTGCCCATCCCTGTTTTAGGCCTTTCCACAGCCCCTTAAAGAGTTCAATTCCAGCATTCCAAATGTCCGGAAGAGCTTCTAATATAGCCCCATTGAGCTTAAGAACAAGCTCAAACCCTGCCACAGCAATAGCCGGCAAGTTCTCTACTATAGCTTTTGCAACACCAGTTACCAGCTTGATGGCTCCATCTATTAACTTGTCTGGGTGCGCAGACAAACCTTTTAAAAAACCTGTTAAAAGCTTTAGTGCTACATCTGCTATCTTGGGTGCGTTTTCTCCTATTGCAGTAATAAGAGTTGTTACCACAGTGCCCGCAGTCTCTGGGATTGTGTCCATATTATTTAGAATCCCGTCAATGAAACCACTTAATACTTTGCTTCCTGTCTCCACAATACCTGGTAATGCACTTATTATCTTGTCAGTCCATTGAGCCAATATAGTACCCAAGGTCTCAGAAAATGCTTCTGGCCCTTTTTTGAATGCCTCTGTAAGTTGCCCTACTGAATCCTTGGCTGATTGCACCATGTTTCGGACTGTGGATGTGGATCCTTCTGCCATTGTTATCCATAGACCCTCAAGCTTGGATTTGAATTCTTTTATGTCCCCTTGTAGGTTGTCCATTAGAACTTCGGACATGTCTTTAGCAGCACCTTCTGAGTTCCTAATGTTCTCTTCTAGGTTCTCCCATGCAGTGGAGTCTTCCAATGTAGCAGATAAACCCTGGTACAAAACCTTAGCCTCGTCTGCAGTAACACCTAATTGCTGCATGGCTAGCGCAATAAACTCAGTTTCTCTAGCTGCTCCCGTACTATCCATAGCTTGGAGCTGATCTGCAAGAGTTCGAAGACTTTCCTTGCTAATCTCTACTCCCATTTGCTTTAAAGCAAATTCCACTCCTCCAAGATCTCTGGCAGTAGAAGCTAATAATGCACCAGCTGCAGCTAAATCTTGCTTGTTAAATATTTTGCTCATGAGCCTGGTGCGGTCTTCTTGGCTTAAATCCTTCATCTTCTCATTCATTTCTGAGAAGATCTCGTTTAAAGGTCTCATCTTGCCTTCTGCATCATAGGTTGATATTCCAAGAGCATCAAAAGCTATAATGGCATCTTTGGTCGTAGGGGTCATGGCCATAATAATATTACGTAGCTTAGTTCCCCCTTCAGCCCCCTTGATTCCGTTATTAGCCAATATTCCAAGGGCAGTATTAAGTTCAACAGTTCCATTGGCCAAGCCTTTAGCATTAGCACCCACAGCTAATATGGCTTCACCTAATTGACCTACATTTGTGTTAGATTTTTGTGATGTGCGGGCCATCTGGTCGATAAACGTGTCCGCCTCGTCTATCGCTATGCCAAGAGCGCTCATGGAGTCTGTTACCAAGTCAGTTGCATATCCGAGTTCTAATCCTCCCGCACTAGCAAGAGCCAATGTTTTTGGCAATAATTGCGCAGCTTGTTCTGCATCCAGTCCCGCAAGAGCTAAATAGTTAAGTGCTTCCGCCGCCTCTGACGCAGAATATTGGGTGCTCTCACCGGCTTCTTTTGCTGCGTTTTTTAACAATTCAAATCGTTCTGATCCATTGGTGATTTCCTCTGCAGTAATCCCCATGGTTGCTGCAACCTGGCTCATGGAAGCCTCAAAGTCTGAGCCCACTTTCAGTGCTACTGCACCCACGGCTTTAGCGGCAGTTCCCATGGCAGCAATGCCTTGTATTGCCAGTCGGCTTGCAGTTAATGTGGCAGCGCCAATTCCTTTAGCAATTGAGCCAAAGCCTCCCTTCATCTTTTGAAGACCTTCTTTTAGCCCCTTATCATCTAATTTAGTTTTTATTTTTATGGCGCCATCATAATTGCTCACTGCTTTCCCCCTAAAAAATAGAGCCCTTTTATGAAAAGGCTCTATGGCTCATGTATATTTATATTTACTTCTATTTCTCTCCTACACTTTTTACATAGGATATACAAATCTCTGGACTTTCCCGTATGTATGCCATACTTCAGTAGTTTTTGGCCACAATACGGGCAGTAATACCATATTTTTTCAACATCAGAATTGATTATAGAATTCTTCATCTTTTTCTTCCTCCGTTCGCTTGTCTGGGAGGTCATATATGTTTTTTAGTTTTAGCAATCTATTTCTCTCCCAGTCTGATGCATCGGATGGAATTTCTTGTGCACGTATACCCAACACCTCTGCATACTTACTACTGTGTAGATTAAGTAATAATGCTCTAAACTCCCACCAATGGAGATCTTCTCTTGTGAGATGGATCCCATATTCTGCAAGAAAGGAGGCATATATCAAACTTGCATCATAATCATAATCCAAGACAGGTTTTTTTATAGGAGGTGAATCTATCTTTTTTCTATCTAGATCTCCTTCGGTGGTAGTGGCCTCCGAACAGGCCATACAAAATTGCGTTATTTGGGGTAGAATTTCTTTAAAAAATGGAGCAACTGATATAGGATCATAGAACACAATATCCAATAAGGAAATTGCTTTTTCTATCTCATCAATCTCTTTATCCATTAATAATTGTTCTACCAAAATCCAAGCTCTATAGCTCGTCCTTATATCAACCTCTTTGCCATTAACTTGCATTGTAGTTGGCATTGGATCAATTAGTAAATTTATCATTCCTCTTATCTACCCTAGCGGAGCTAAATCGTATTGATTCATTAACCTCGTCAATGCGTTTCTTGAACTCCATAGAGATATATCCAACAAGCTCCACCAAATCTGCAAAGCTACGTCCTTCAGTTAACTCATCTGCTGCGGTACCAAATAACTCAATCAGGACTTCTCTCATAAGTTCTTCCACAGCACCAGCATTGGCATCACCTTGGATTTTTTTGGATATCTGTATCCAAAAATCTGGATCATAATCTGTGACCTGCTTTGTCGTTTGGTATTTTTTGTTTTCAATTTCGAGCCTCAGATATTTATCTGAAAATTTAAATCCCATTATTTACTTCCTCCTGTAGCTGCCTTACCTCCTCCAGAGGCGGCGGCTGCGTTAGCAGTAAAAGTACAAGTAAGCCAATCATCGGTGCTAGTAGCCTTGCCCTCAATATTAGGTCCATTATTCTTGAATGTACCAGTATATTGATAAGCTTCAAATCCGGACCCTTCGGCTCCAGGAATAACTGCATATGTTCTGCTCTTGGCTTCATAGGTGCCAGCCCCCAACTCTTTGGTAAAATCAACCGTTACAATGGTAACAGTGGCATCACTACCAAGCAGTTCTTTATCTGTTATCGTAACCATCTTATCGTGAACTTTGTCGTTGGTATATTGGTCAAAGCCATAGGATATAGATTCACTCATCCCTACTGTATCTGTCGTTTCAAAGCTCTCGTCAACGTATTGCCTTGAAAATTCCTTAGTTGTTTTATTTTTGTCTAGAGAGCGGAATCCTTTCATTCGGACAAACACATTCTCCACTTCCATGAATGCTACTTTATCCGCTCTTTGTACTATTTTTCTATCCATCATTTCCTCCTCTATAGGATATTTTAATTGTTACCTGATAAACACAGGTGTTCGTTTCGGAGCTAACATAATAGCCCTCACCTATAGCCTCTACAGCCAATACTCTATCATTGGGGTAATTTCTCTCTTTATTTTGTTCGTTGATCCAACTGCAGATCCCATGAGTTAAATTGTGATTTTGTAGTCCATCGTTAACATCTTCTGTATATGGTAGCCGGAGATATATGGCCCAGTTTGTGGCCACATGCTCTTCACCATCCACATATCTTACCAGCACTTCACGGCTACCAGGTATCTCCGCAATACTCGCACTCTCCGACTCATAATCAAGGTAATCTACACCTAGACTCTGCATTGCTAATAGAGTTGGACATGTATTGAGCCATGTACGTATATCTTGTATCATCATTTTGCGTAAATTCCTTTATCTGTACGCTCTTGGAGCGTTTGCAAAATTGCATTCTTGTGATCGTCCCAAGCTCTTAACACCCATTTTTGTCCTCTTTGGGGTTCAATCTGTCGCTTACCCGTATTTTCATACCATTGCCTACGCGCATACTTGGTATTATAGATCAAATAACCCCGTCCTATTGGCGATTGATATACAGATTTTCTTAATTTATGCGTGTCTACAGGTACATATTTATCTGCAGCAGTTCTTATCATAATCTCAAGGTCTTTTTGTGCCCTACCACCAATTCCTAAGTTCATTCTTTTTACTGCTTTTCTTATATCCATCTGTAAGTCTGTAACCACTAACATTATTTAGCTCCAATCTCTACATGCTGAAGATTGTGTGATCCAAAGTCCGCATCAATAATTCTAGTAACTTTTTTTGCGGAATACCATTTTAGAAGTTCTCTCAGCGTTTCTGGCTCAGGATTCACATCTCCCTTAACCAAATAATCTCCAATTTCTATATCTTGACCTATAAATCTGCTATTTTCTTCAACAGGCAATAGAATTCTTACATTATCAGCTTCTGTTAATCCACCCATGCTAGCCTTTTCTGCTGCATTTATGTCTTGCCAGTGTCCTTTATAGTGCCGGTATTGCAGTTTACCGCTATCTAATACTTTCACATGTGTTAATATCTTCCACATCTACGAACCACCCTACTCATTAGCCCTGTAAGTCCTAGGTAACGCTTAATAACCTGGTATCTAGCATCCACCTGTGACTGGGCCAATCTCTCAATATCTCCAACTGTTGGCACTCTATATTTTTTACTCCAGCTCATAACCGTTTCAGATTCTAACTGTTGGTCTTTATCATATAAGGTGGATATTTCCACCTTAGGACATCGAACAAGAGCAAGGGCACAAGAGCGAATCTTGGATTTGGTCTCTTCATCTTTCACTTTTTCCGCTCGACCAAATGTATAGAAAATAATATCCATTTCTGCTTCTGAAAGTGCTATTCTATTTTCTTCTGTATCTCCTACTTGGAGTAAGAGTTGCCTACGTTCGCTCTCGTCCCACATGATTACCCTCTTTTATTCTTCTTTGTAGGTTTTGGATCCTCATCTGATGCAATCGGCTCTTCAGTGCTTTCTTCAATGCCAACAGAGTCTTCGGCTCTTTCATCAGCATTTATTGTTTCTTCAGCATCTTCTATGATTTCGTCAGCATTAGTCACTTCTTCAGATACCGCTTCATCGTCTTGTTCCCAGATGCGTTTCTTATAATAGATCATGTTATGCATAATATATCCCTTTACTCTAGACTCTAGTCATTTTGATTACGCGATTCTCATCCCAAATCTGCACTCCATAAATCTGACTACCCGTCAAATATGTTGCCCTACCGGCAATATCTCTACCTTGTTCACATAGAACTTCATTTTTGTAGTGTACTTTCAACGGTTTTGTGGCCTCTTCGTCGGTTTCGTCAGCCAACTGTACAACCACAATGGTGTTTTCGTCCATGGACCGAGTTCTTACAATAGCAATCTCCGCATCGATATATCCTGATATTCCATCTTTGCCATGTCTTGTGTATCTATCCTTGGCATCTTTTTTTAGAGCCGTTAAGTTGCTGGGATGCATATATACTTCAACTTTGGAATCATCTTCGATTGCAAACATGTCTACTGCTGCAAGAAGTTGATCTACAGTGATATCTCCTGTCCAAGGGGAAGTACGTGTTGTGGTAAGCATGGCAGCTTTCACATCAGAGTCAATTTTATCAGTTATAGATTTTGCGATTTGCTTAGATGCTTCATCTGCAGGATCTTCTGCTGCGCAAATTCTCGCTCTATCTGTTATGGGAATCATCAAACCCGCTTCCTTGATTTCCATCGGTACAGGCTTCGCTTCCAATTTTTTCATTACTAGATCATCCGATTCTCCCACTTCTTCTGCAGGGCCCACATATTTGTACTGGCCCACAAGATTTTTATCTCCTGGTACACCCACTAGAGAATCATCTACATCACATACTCTCAACATCTTAAGTCTTCGATCAAGTTTTGCACTTACCATATCTCCTACTATTTTAGGGATAATAAGATCTGTGCTCTTCGTCCAATTAGTTTTATCCATTGTTTCCTCCCGCTATTCTGTTAATGATTTATAGAGTTCTGGATCCTCTTTATATATAGCTAACCTCTCTCTATACTTCATTTTTCTGAATTCATCTTTTGTGATTTGCTCTTTCTTAGTACTTACAGAACTTGCAACTTGAGGTACCCCCTCTTTAGCAGCAAATAGATATCCATCGGATTCTGTTAATCCCTCGACTAGTGCGTGTATTGTAGCTTCATCTGCGTTCTCCAACTTGTCTGCAGGTATAATTGCCTTGGCCGCTTTAGTGTTTCTACAGCCTTTTTTGATTAATTCCATATCCAATGCATAGGCTTTTTGCAACTGTTTGATTTCGGCTTCTTTGGCAGCTACATCGGTTTTGTATTGGTCAGCTTCTGCCTTAATAGCTTCAGGATCTATACCCTCAAACTTCGCTAGTTTGGATTCAATGTCTTTAATTTCAGCTTCTTTTACTGCCAATTGTTCTTGTAGGTTTTTAATATCTAGTCCATTAAGCCTTTGGATTTCCTTCAGCTGCTCTTCTGTAAGATTAAGTGCTTTCAAATCTTCTTGTTTCATGCTTTTTCCTCCTTAGGGTAGGTTTGTTTTAAGCCTTCTCCTAGGCTTGCCCCTTCACATTTTTAGGTGTGCTGCACCCTTTATTTAAATATACACTTTTATACTCTCATACAATAGTGGCATTTCATGGCATATTTAAAGGCAATAAAAAAAGGGCTTGCGCCCTAATCTAGACATATAATGTCTTTAATCTCTGATTGACGGTACATAATGCCATCGCCAATCCCTATGCATATTTCTGGCACTTCACCCTCTTCAAAATCTTCTTCCCCCAACCAGTCTACCATTCTGCCTTCAACTATGTCGCCATCCATTAGAATTATTCTAACATTATGACCATAACTATTATCTAACTTCAAAGCTAATTCATCTTCTTGTCGGAACAATATGCACACCTCCCTTGTTATTGTAAATAATCATAAATTTATTCGTCATATGTTCACTACCTGTTCGATCTAAATATACACCTATTATATCATTGTTAATGATAAATTCTTTTTTCATCCATTCTCCATTTTTATATCTTCTCAATTGTCCATTACCCGCATGGAGGTCTATTAGTGCTCTTGCTTCATCTTCTGAAATGATAAGATAACTCTTTTTCCCATTATATCGTTTATGTCCCTTAATATGTTCCTCAAATTTTTGAACATTAAATATTTTCGGGTGCTTCCGTATCCACGCTCTTATCTCATCATCACTTGAACTTAAATCTAGTTCCTCCACGATAGGATCCACAGCTTTCTTTATATCTATTTTACCCAATTTCCATGGGAAAGTCGACACCCCGGCTTGTTTAGAAAATTCTTTATATTCTTCTTTCTTTTTCTTCAGTTGTTTTGTTTTTCTGCTTGCGATTGTCCTGTCTCCAATTCCATTTGCTGCTGATATTTCCTGTTTTACTTGTCTTATTTCCCTCTCCATCCGCCTCTGAACTTGTGTCACCTCATAATATGTGTACGTTTTCCCGTCAATGGTTACATCCGGCGGGTCAATATCGGCCAACTCTTCTTCCGTCCATGGATTGAATCCAAAATAAGGATTCCAGTCATGTCGACAGTTTATTCCATGAAAACCCGTTACTTCTCCGTACCCTATATCATCAAGGGTTAAATATCCCGGTGTGCCTTTCCGGCTAACTATCTTTCCTTGCCATACTTTATGGGTTGGCCTTGCACCTGAGTGGGCTGTCAATACCATAAGATCATGGTCAGTATATTCCACATTCCAATCCGTTACCATATGTGCTACATCACGCAGTCTATTAGATATAGTTGTCCTTATAGAGCTAGCAAAGTTTCTTGCTCCAGAACCGATCCCATATAAACTTACGATACCATTCTTCCCTAAACTAGCAGTTGCTTTTCTTAATGCTTCCGTTCCTGTCTGAGCGTACTTAGCAGAGCTGTAAATATATTTGTTAAGAGGGACAACCCTTCCTCGGTGACGCACACCCAACTTTTTTCCGACCTTTCGAATGGGTCTTTCTTTTTCAATTTTTTTTAGTGATTTAACTAAACCTGTTCCTTTTAGTGATGGGATCTCTTTGCCGGCTAACCTATATAATTTTTTGTCGTTCGAATGTGATATCTTTAACGTCTTTCTTAGTAAATGATGAAAATCTTTTTCCATCTTTGCGATTTTTTTATGGGCCACTCCCATAACTATTAATGTACCAGCAAGAGCAATTTTCCTCATCATTTCATCATCCGTTTGCTCGCTGGTTTTTTTTACACTTTCGGCTGTAAGTCTTATGATCTCAAGCTCCAATTCCTCAGCTTCATCAATAATACTTTGAGGAGCCTGACTATAGTAATCAGGAGGTAGCATTATACGCTACCCCATTCTTCCAGGTCATCTTCCGGCGCTGTTTCTCCCATCATATCCCGTGCAATATCCTCACTGACTCCATATACCTCCATTAAATAGGTTTCTGCAGAGATAATTCCACTATTATACTCCTGGAGTTTTATGTTTCGTGTAGTTTCACTGTCATCGAGCACGCTATCTCCCCAGCTTATACTCAGTTCTGGTTCTTCCAAATGTTTTTGAGTAAGCAACATCCTCCATAAATGCAGACTATGGAATAGATCTCGTATAGCGACTCCCATGGCTTTTTGTATCTGTTGTACAGTAACGAACAAACGTTGTTTACTTGCTTTAACTTCTGTCGCTGTCTTGTCAATGATTAGCTCATCCGATAAACTGCCCCTGTCTAGTCCGCAGACATCTTCAATTCTTCTTAAAATAGAATTCAAGCCCTTGTTTAGTGCTTCTTCCCGAATATCCGGGGAATAGACCTTATAGAAATCGTTGGAATTTGCATTTAGCCCCCTATATAGTCGGGATCTGGTCTGTGGCAAGTCCATATGTTCATCCAACATAGTTATATCCACATCAATTGCTGTTTCCTTGGCCTCAAACTCCCATAGATATCTACTGTATTGCTCATCTGCATCCTGTATAAGACTCAGCGCATTGGCAAAACAACTTATTCCCCTAACACTATATGGATCCAAGTTGTTAGCCATCGGATTTCGATAAAATCCGAATAAAGGCCTATCTATAAACTGAATTGTAGTTTCCGCTTCTAATTCTTGCCATGGAGTATTTTTTAAGCTAACCTCTTTCCCGAGGTTATGTGAATCTCCCTTGAATACTCTGTTTGATATAACATAAGTATTATCTCTGCTCCACCTATGTTCTTCCAATCTTCGCAGATATTTTTTTCCTGTTGTATGTGTATCAATAAATACAATGCGACGAATATTGTCTCTACTATCGACCTCCAAAATAACATAATTATCAGGTAATACATACTGAATTTCCAATTCTCCATTGGAAATGTAAGATTTCAAAATAATTTCTCCCAATGCAAGCCCATATTCAAGCCAACTCTGCAAGTTGGCCTGAACTTTATCTATAAGACCTGTCAATTGCTCATCTGAAGTTTCAATCTCAATTTCTACTGTGGCGGTTTTGCTTAGTTTCTCGGGTATTGTAGCCCCTAAGTTAAGACTTTTTATTTCCATAGGGTTTGCCAGGATCCAAGGAGATTCCCCCCTGTACACCTGGAGCCATAGTTCTGGTGTATTTTTCCCTGTATTTGGCCATAATTCTGTCTTGTATATTTCCCTTATCTGATTTTGTATCATTCCTTCTCTCCTCATGTTTATATATATAACTGTATACTGGATATCGAATTGCATCCATGCAGTGATCATTATTTTTTAGTGGAGCGTCATTTCCCTTTTCCCCAGCCTGTGTGTCCCAGACATACTCCTGGACTTCGTTGAGTGTGTTAGTGCAATTATGCTGGATAACCAATTGCATCTTCTGAAGCATATTACGTACAGCGTTAATTCCGGGCAAAACGTCATTTTTTGCGGACTTAACCACTAATCCTCGCTGTCTTAACTCCGTTATAAAACTTGCTGCGCTTGGGTCTACATATATTGCCTTGTATGGGATATCTCCTATCCATTGCAGGAAATCGTCTGCATATTGCTTGTCTGTTTTCTGCGGTTGTTCTCTCCCGTTATAATAATATTCTTTTACAACTACCCAACGTTTTCGTTCTAGCTCTCGTCCTAGTAACACAAAGACGCAAGGATTGTATGTGCCATAGTCAATCCCAACTACGAACTCTGAATAATATCGCTCTTTGCTTGAAACAATATGTCGCTCTCGTTGGAACATATCGAATATTAGGCCTTCAGCTAAAGTCCATAGACCCTTAATATATCTATCGTAGTATACACCTGTTTGTTCATCTGCGATTGCTTGCGCAACATCAGGATCTAAAGTGCAATTGTCCCACAGTGTATAGTGCTGGTGATATATATTAGTGGCAGTGTCAAGAAACTGCTTGAGCCAGTGATTAGGGGAGCGTGGATTGTATGTCCCATCAAATTTACTGTAAGGTTTATCCAGCCTTGTCTTAAGCATATTAAACGATTGTTCTGACCAACTATCAACCTCATCGCCGTAGGCATATTTGATGGACATACCCTTAATCCTATCTACACCCGTGGCATCTCCCATTCCAGAGCAATAGACCTTTTGGCCAAATAACATAGCTCTAGATTCTGTTCCACCTATGGTTCCCACCAGATTCTCTCCGTACAATTCTCGCATTGGTCCAAGAACGTTTTTCTCTATGGATCCCCTTGAATGGCCCATAATTACAATAGCGCCCGGCCCATGAATCCGCATTATACGTTGCGGGATAACCACAGAGTAGTCCAAGAATGTTTTTCCACTTCTTACCGCTCCACCCTTAATATTCCAACGCTTATTACAATTACATAAATACTCCCTCTGTTTAGCGGTTAACATTAAATTACACTCTCCACGTTATCTAATATTTCCTTAGCTCTCTCAAGAGCGGTAGTATCTTCCACTTGTACCTTCTCACGCCATTCTTCAGGATTTCTATTCTTGAGCCAGAAAATCTGCGCTGCAACCTCCGGTTTTATATATCTCTTGTATCTTTCCTGCCTTCTCTGCACAATTCCATCTTTTTCCTCTACGATCATCTTCTCTTCATTCACGTAATAACCCATGGCTGACTTATACATAGCATTCTCTATCTCCAAATCAACCACTTCTTTCCCTCTATCCAGTGCTTCCTCTATTTCTGGATATTTTTTCTGCCACACATACAAGGTCTTACGAACCACACCACAATTTTGTGCAATCTGCTCCATACTTAGCCCCTTGCGTGCCCAGCCCTCCAAGAGTGTCAGGCCTTTTTCTGTTCGGAATTTATCTACTCTATTATGCTTGGCCATCTCTCCTCCTATGCGCCTTTATGATTTAAAAAATACCAACCAATGTGTTTTGCTTCGTTTATTTCCAAATAATGGTCTTATTGGAAATAAATCTAGAATTTCCTTTAGTTTTATTTGATCTTCACTCCACTTAAATATAAGTGTTCCATTAGGTTTCAATACTCTCCAGCATTCATCAAATCCATTTCTAATATCTTCTTTCCAAGTATTTGGATTTAAACTTCCAAATTTTTTAGCTAACCAACTGTTTTTTCCAACTTTTCTCAGATGAGGTGGATCAAACACTACTAAATAAAAACTCTCATCCGGAAAATCCATTCTTCTAAAATCTCCAGTATAATTCGGTTTTATTTCTAGTTTTCTACCATCACAAAGAGTCTCTGAAACGATTCTTATATCTTGATATATGGTATCCTTGTGATCCTTGTCATACCAAAACATTCTAGAGCCACAACAAGCATCCAGTATTTTAAAATCTTTTATTTCCATGCTCTCCCCCGTAACTATAGTTTTATAGCCTTGTCACCTGTGCACTGTTCCCATCTATCAATTATTACATCTACATACTTAGGATCTAGCTCCATGCAGTAGCACCTGCGGCCCAATTGTTCTGCTGCTATTAGAGTGCTACCGCTCCCACCAAATATGTCTAATACAACTCCATCTTGCTTAGTACTATTACTTATCAATTCTGCCATTAGTCTAACCGGCTTCGATGTAGGATGCATATCATTTTTGCTAGGTTTATCCGCATATAATATGTCTGTCCATTTGGTCAGACGATCTCTTAATTCCTCAACATATTCCTTCAATTCTTCCTTGCTTGCCCTGGAAAGATTGATGGAATCCTCCTCCCATGTAGTGGTCTTTGTAAAATCCTCAATGAAATAATGGGCCGCCCCTTCTTTCCATCCATATAGACAAGGTTCATGCCTCCAATTGTAATCTTGTCGGCTCAATACCGCCCCATTCTTGATCCATATAAGTTGCTGCTTCACACTTAGTCCACTTCGTAAAAGAGCCTCAATAAAATTATGCGCCTCTGTCGATGAGTGCCAAACATAGAACGCTCCCCCAGGTTTCATCACCTTTGCAGCTGTACTAAAGGCCGAACATAGGAATTCTTTAAATTTCGTACTGGACATATTATCATTTTGGATTTTCATACCTGTGCCTCCGGTATAGTCCACATTATATGGCGGGTCGGTTAATAATAAATCAATGTTTGTACCCCCCCCGTTAATTTTTTAACATTGTTTTCTGATGTACAATCACCGCACATTAAACGATGATTCCCCAGTTGATATACTTCACCTAACTTGCTTTTTGGAACATAGTCATCATCTTGAGTTATTTCATACTCATCTTCTTGAACATCAGAGATTGTTGTAATTTCAAATCCAAAAGCCGTCATATCAATCCCTTTAATGGCCCTTAATTCCTCCTCAAGTAACTCTGTATTCCATTCAGCTATCTCTGAGACCTTATTGTCGACCAATCGGAAAGCCTTTATTTGTTCATTGGTAAGATCCGTCGCAATAATACATGGAACCTCTTTCATCTCTAGCTTTTTAGCTGCTTTTAGTCGAGTGTGTCCATTAATTATCACAAAATCTTCGTCTAGAATCAGCGGATTTTTGAAGCCAAAATTTTGAATAGAATCAGCCACCTGATCTACAGCATGGTCATTTATTCTTGGATTATTGGGATAAGGAATAATTCTTTCCACGGGAATGTATTCTAATTTGTATTTTTTCATTTCTCACCTCTTAATAGTTGATCCACGGAATCAAGAGCCGACTCATGGATCTTATAAATGTGCCTTATATGATAATGATTGTCTTCTGCCAATGCTTTGTATGTCATATCGGCTATATAGCGTCCTCTCAATATCGCTCTCTCCACAGGATCATTAACGCGTTCTATCAGCCCTATAACTTCTTCTCTTTCACTTTCTGTTTCTCTTATTCTTTCTTCAATTCGGCCCACAATCGTTTCTGATCCAGGCACCTTGGCTACCCTATGCCTCTCCTTCAATGCTGTGAACATTCGCTGCGTTGCGTCCTTATACGTGGATAGTAAATCCATTATCTCTCTGTGTCTCTCTGTTAGCATTCCGTGACCTCTTCAAATTTTAATTGATCTCCATATTGATTTAGGAATATCTTCTTTTTGATTTTGTACACGTCCGTCTGCATGCCCTTTACATCTTCTACATGTATTTCTCCAGACTTTTTGTCCTTATACATAAAATCAGCTACATATTCAATCTTTCGAATAGTTTTCCCCTCGTGACGGAAAGACTCCTGCAAAACAAATCTTGGTTGTAATTCTAAATCTGTTATTGCACCCATCTGCTCCATTGCTTTAAGTTGCAAATACCTTTCGGCCTCCAGGGCGCTGTCAAAGGTAATGCCAAGCACCGTCGTTTTTCTATTTCTATATTTACTTCCTCCGTATCTCCTGTACAACTCCAACCCTCCTTTTTTAGCTTTTTCATAATCGCCCTTACCTTCTCGGCCCATTTCTGAGAATTAGGCGGACAATATATCTTTCCAATTTCTTCGATGGTCTTGCCCTTATACAATGGACCATTCATTAGCTTACAAAAGTATTCAACCGATTCTTGGGGCCGTTTAAACCGTTTCCCCATAAGCCCAAATAAATTATTATCTCGCTTAGCCATGGCACTATCGTGGTTCCAGCCACTTTCTAATACTGCAACAGCCTTAGCAAAGAATGGATCCACATCATACTGTTCTGTCACACAGAATATGGATAAGGCTAATATCAATATCTTCATGCGCGCACACCTTTTTTTATAGTGTGTTCTTTGTGTTCTTTCTCCCTCTCGCTTTCTCTCTTTCTCTCGGCCATTGCTTCTACCATGAGCCTGCCCACCTCATAAGCCAATGCTTTTGATGGAGAATTAATACCAAGCCGTTTTTTAAATATCCCAATTATACCTTTTACGACCGTCAATATATGCGGCACTATAATTTCTTTTTTCGTTTTCATCATTTACTCCTTTTGAACAAGCAAAGCAGAGGATTCCTCCTCCGCTTCACCTCATTTTTATTTTAGAATGGTATGTTATCATCTTTTAGAGCTTCCCATCCATCATAGGATGTTCCCGAGCCAGTTTTATTGTTATTCCATTCCACCATGGTTATATTTTGCGCTGCAATCTCCGTCACATACCGCCTTGCTCCGTTATTGTCATCGTATGATCTAGTCTGTATTCTTCCTGTTACACCTACTTGCAATCCCTTGATTAAGTGATTCGCTGTCATTTCCGCTGTCTTACCCCAGCATACAATGGATACAAAATCTGCAGTGGGTTGATTTTTTTGCTCCATTTCAGCTCTTTTTTCTCGGGATAATCCCTTATCTACAGCAAGTGTAAATGTTGTTACAGCAGTCTTTGTTGAGGGAATATATCTCAATTCGGGATCCTTCGTTAGTCTACCGATTAAACATACATTATTCATTCCAAACCTCCTTGTACTCAACTATTTTTTCTCTAGGTACACATTCACAATGGATATAATAATTCACGTCTCCAAAATCCAAATTTTTCGCGTAATCTAACTTTATGACAGTGTCTTTTTTTTAGGCCGACCATCGATCTCTCATCGTTGGTAATTCGCCTGTTATCCATTGACAGTATTGCTTTTCCAATTTCCCCATGAGACTGTCATATTGCTTTTTATTCTCCACATGATAATACTTACTGTCATCATAGATCTTAATCTCTTCTTCTAAGGCGAGCCCCTCTTCAATCAACCAATATTTCCCGCAATATCCTAAATCCCCAGAATTATTTAATGTGATAACTGTGTCTCTTCCTCGGTGTTTCCAAATATCCACGTCTGTAGGCAAATTGCCATTGTACCATGTACAACCGTTTGCTTCCATTTTTTTCATAAGACTATCGTAGTTTGGTTTTGTTTTTACATGATAGTATTTCTCAATTCTTTTCCAGTACGTACCTGTACTATCAATATATGTGATGATTGCGCTCTCAGGTACTCCTTCTTTTAAAAACCAATCTCTATAACAGTAGTCTAGCTTTTTGGAATCATTAACTTCTATGACAGTCATTTCCTTAAATTGGTGCCAATAAACCCCTTCTGTTGGAGGCCCACCACTTTTCCACGTAAATCCTTCTTTTTCTAATCTCTCCATGAGAGATTTAAAATCTTCTTTCGTTGGGGCATGATAGTACCTCTTCATTTTAACCTCACCACTACTTTTTCTTCCCCATCCGTAAGGGTTATACCTTCTATCACTTCTCCGGTACTTTCGAGTACAACTTCGCTCTCTAGAGCTTTCACTTGCTTTTTCAAATCTGCCTTGTTTAATTCTTCCCTGATCATGATCCAATCACTTTTTCCAGCTTCCTTGGCCCATGCAATTACTTTTTCCTCATCATAGCTCCATTTTTGGGGTGACTTCCTTGTGTATACCGTTCCATTGGGTACATTTATCTTTGCTTTGTCATTTTTTTCTCTTAATCTCATCAGGTAGTATCCCAGCATCCCCTCAAAGTACTCCCTGCTTTTCTGTAATTGCTCTATTTGTTTTTCCTTCCAGGTCGCGATCTTCAAAGTTTCCGCAGCTGCAAGATCTGATATTCGTTCTTTCTCCTCTTCAATCTCTGCGCATTTTCTCAGTGCCCAGTTTGCTTTCTCGTCATTGTCAATTTCCCATGGGGTCTCTTGATCCATTTGTTCCTCGTATTCTTCTCCTAGATAATCGCTCATGCTCTCCACTCTAAATTCGTTATTATTCTTCATAATTGCCTCCTTTGTTATTTATCAAATAATTCCTTTCCACTCTAGGTGGCTGAAATCTTTCCCCTGGAATCTTTCTTTCCTAGGGTCACTTCCTCTGTACTGACCTTCAACCACTTTTGTAAGATTTGTTGTGTTTAATAACCAGTCAATTGTTATTTTCCAATTTCTGCCATTGTTTCCCAGCAAGAACTCGGATTGTGTTATTTCCTCTAAAATTTTTCTCCATCCTTCTGATCCATATTCTTCTACAATCTTCTTCATTTTTTTTCGCCTAGAATCTGTAACCTTGATTACTTTTGATAATCCATTGTTTTGGGCCATGGCATTCCATGCTTCTATAGCTTGATCAATTTCAGGGTGAGGTTTTTCTATCTCTCTATTAGTATCATTCCTATTAGTCTCAC
>JAUNVC010000003.1:55319-77511 GCA_030537875.1 Tissierellia bacterium
TGCGGTTCTCGCCCGTAAAGATTACGGGTCTTATCAGGTAAGTGACAGATGAAGATGTGATTGGGTTTCCCTTTTCCTCTTCGCTCCTCATCAATCAGACTTCTTGCTTTCAGTTCATTCATAGCTCTTGTAACCGTTCTCTCCGACCGATTTAGTAGTTCTTCCATGTCTACCCTCTGAAGGATAAGATATATTTCTCCAAATTCATTGGTCCAATTATTCTTTCTACTTAGCTCTAGCCGGTCTCTCAATATTGCATACAGCACTTTGGCATCCAGACTCATCCCTGTGTATTTGGGATCTTCGAACAGAAATTTGGGTAATTGATAGTGCCTTCCCTCTGTTATATCTCCCAAGGTATATCTCCGCATTTCACATCTCCCTAAAGGGCGGTTTATCCGCCCTTATTTTGTTCTTCTTTTTTTAGGTTTATTCTCTGCATTGAGTTTTTGCAGCACAAGCGCCTCTATTGTTGTTATTTGATCCACTCTTATTTCGCCAGTGCCATGTATACACATGCTCTCCATAACTTCTTTGAGGTAAAATCTCTCTTTTTCCGTCTTGAATTTTTCAAAAAGTTGCTGGCGCTGTTCCTCGCTTATTGTAGGAGGGACATCATATGGCTTGCTTTGATTTGTTTTTGCTTTAATATTTGTTGGAGTTGCATTTTGGGGTGGATACGCATCCGGATCTTGCGAATCATCGATTGCGAGTAGTCCTCCAAGTGCATATTTCCTCGCATAAGAACTTGCACTACCAGTTAGCTGAGCGGGATCAAATTTCGGCTTGCTATCCGCTTCTCTCGCATAAGCAGTTGTGCTTACCCCCTCACCTTCTGCCTCGATATCGATTAAGCTCACTTGTGCCTCGATGTAATATCTGTCTCCTTTGTGGACCAGCTCATCTTTCATGAGAAGAAGCAATCCGTGCTTCTTCATTAGCGGTTTAAGATATCTAACAATATCTTCGGTTGAGCGATGCCAGAAATTACCAAATTGGTTATATCTCTCTTTTCCGACTTCTAATTCTTGTTGCAGTTCAGCAATTTTTTTGTAAATACTCATGATATGCCTCCTTACATCAAGTGCATCAGTATTATGCAGATGCACAGTTCTATGGTGTATAACACCAGTTCATCCACGATCTTCATGTGTTCTTTTTCTGACATTTCTTGCCTCCTTGTTTCTTGAGGCCTACCATGATATACTGTTAGTAGAGCCCGTATGTCTTTGTGTGGTCTTAGAGTCCCTGCACGGACTCTTTTTTATTTCCCCGTATATGTGTGAGCATAGATATGCGGTAGATCGCCATCAATATACTTTTGAAATAGTTTCTCGTTGATATAGAAAACTCTTTTTTTACTATCTCTTAACCGCAATCCCACACCAAATGGCCACACCCCTTGCTCCAGCCCTTCTCGCAATACTGTTACAGTACATCCAAGCTGTTCAGCCGCATCTGTAATGTTAATGCCATTCAATCTGTCCATATCAATCTCCCTGAATTACATCCTTATCCACTATGATCAATTCCACATGATAATCATGTGCATACAGTGAATTGAACTCTTCCACCGTATCTCTCAGCCTCATGAGCTTACTGTACTCAGCAGCTCTTTTTGCCACTATATCTCCACGTCCTTCTATCTCGGACCAGTGATATGCACTGCATCTTATCTCTTTGTTCTTCATAATTGCCTCCTTGTTCTTTGTTTTATAGATAGATATCATAATTTGGTATATAGATATGAGCTACGTCCCAGTCACATGCTTCCTCTTCTGGCATTTCTTCCGCATTGTACTCGGCTTTGATCTGCCATTCTGCGATATACAACTCACCTTCTGCGTCTCTTACAACTCCTTCATAATAGGGCTTATCAAATGTCCCTGTAATGAAGGGGTTTTTTACGATTTCATACTCCTTGCCATTCTCATCTTGTACATATACTTTATTTTCTTCTTTCATAACTGCCTCCTTTAAATTTTCTGTACACATCTCCTGTACACTTGTTTATTTTTCTGTACTTTCTGTACATTTTTTGGGTAAAAAAATCTCCTCTATGGGCTTTTTGAACTCATGTGCAATCGTAGTTGCTACCTTAAGGCTCGGAGTTCGCTCGCCCGATTCTAGAAATCGTATATATCTAGCGCTCACTCCAGTCCTCTCAGACAGCTCATTTACCGTCATTCCCATGTCTATGCGAAATTCTCTTAATCTCATTTTATCACCTTCCTTTCTGCTGTTCATCTTATGTACATATTGTACCGTACAATCCGTTCCTTGTCAACCCCTTTTATGGTATAATTTTTATATAAATTGAACTATGAGTACCATAGGTCTAAAGGAGGCAGAAAAATGAGCATTGGAGCAAGATTAAAGGAGCTAAGATTGGAAAGAGGTCTAACACAAGCTGAACTTGCTAAAATACTGCACCTAACCCCAAAAGCAATTAGCTTCTACGAACTTGATCAACGCGTCCCAACCAAAGATGTCATGGACGCAATATTAAAATATTTCTCGATCTCTTATGAACAACTTACCGGTCTTTCTGAAGATGAGGATATGGACATACATCATGCAATGAGTGAGCTAATAAAAAAAATAGAGCATGACGCATTAAGTTTTGATGGCGAGAAAATGGATATGGATCTTGAAACAAGAGAACTATTAATAAATTCCTTAGAAAACAGCCACAGATTGGCAAGAATGATAGCTAGAAGAAAATACACTCCCAAAAAATACAGAGGTGACGATGATAAATGAATGATATTAAACGCATTGTGGAAAGAGTCGTTAGAAAATACAAAACAAGAGATCCTGAAATAATCGCCTCTGATATGGGAATAGTAGTGCTATATGAGCCTCTCGGCTCCCTGAGAGGTTACTTTAATACCTGCAGGCGACAAAAATTTATTCATATTAACAACTCTTTGAAATGGCATGAAAGGAGGCTTGTCACTGCCCATGAACTGGGGCATGCTGTATTACACCCAAATGCCAATACTCCATTTATGCGATCTTGTACCCATTTTTCCATTAGTAGAATGGAAAACCAAGCAAATACGTTTGCGGGGCATCTACTAATACCAGATGATGAACTTGAATATTATAGCGAGTATAGCATCGACCAATTAGCCATGTTATACGGAGTACCACAACATATTGTGAAGCTCAGATTAGGAATATAGGAGGTTGAAATGAAAAACATAGGTAAAAAAATATGGGAAAAATTCAAAAAAATGAGATGGTGGGCCAAATTATTAATCATTTTTTTCTTGATCGCCATTATATTAAATGTATGCTGCCCAAATACAATGGAGCAATTGGCCAAAGAATCTAAAGAACAAAAGCGTATTGAAAGACAAGAAAAACAAAGAGAAGAAAAACAACAGAAACAAGCAGAAACGGAAGAAGCCGAACGTAAAAAAGCTGAAAAACTTGAAGAAATCACAAACAAAAAAAGTACGGAATTAGTAAAAGATTACCGTGGACATCTCAGCGTCGAATCTGAAAATATAATAGAAAAAATCGATAGAATTAAAATAAAAGGTAATCTCTGGAAAAACGCAACATATGCAGCATATTCTGATGAAGTAATCCACGATAAGGACGACAATGAGTATGCATATAGTTTCATGGCCACTGGAGAATATGAGGAAAAGAAAACAGGTAAATTAAGGAATTTTATAATACTAATTGGCTATAAAAATGCTGAAGCTCTAGAAAAAGCTAATGGAACCTGCCTGTACTACCTGTCTGAAGCAGGATCTAATGTGAATAATCTTGCTGAAGAGGATGACACAATTACAAAATTACTTGAAACATTAGGTGAATAATAAATGTAACGAGTATACAGATTGGAGGTGAATAGATGAAACTCCCTAATGGATATGGATCCGTATGTAAAATAAAAGGCAATCGAAGAAAACCATGGAGAGTAAGAGCTACCGTAGGCTGGGATATTGATGGAAAGCAAATCCAAAAAACGATTGGCTGCTATGAGACTAGAGCCAAAGCAATGCAAGCACTATCTGCCTATAATCGGGATCCTTCCAGTGTTGATAAAATTACATTCCTTGAGATATATAACCTGTGGAGCAAAGATAAATATCCAAGTCTGTCTAATTCATCTATAACCTCCTACAAAAGAAGCTTTAAATACTGTAGCCGCATACATCATATACCAATAAAAGATATTCGACTTGCTGATCTACAGATGCTAGTTGATAATTCAAATAAAAACAAGAGAACCCTTGAACTACTAAAGACATTAATAAGTCAAGTGTTCGATTATGCTGTAAAATACGAGTATGTAATGCCCGACCGCCACAAGATGGTAAGTTATGTAGATTTATCTAACGTGCCGGAAGGTGAAAAAATAACACGAAAAGTGTTCACCAGTACTGAAATTGAAAAACTGTTGGTTCAAAAAGCTTATATCCCTTTAATATTAATCTGTACGGGCATGCGTATAGGAGAATATCTCGAATTAACTGAAAATGATATTTATGAGGACCATGTAAAGATTCGTAAGGCAAAAACCAAAGCTGGTATAAGAGACATACCATTAATCAGTCAAATTCGACCATATTTTCAGCTATCCCCGTATAAAAAATATGATGGCTTCAGAAAACAATATTGGAACCCACTTATGTCTACTTTAGGAATGGACCATACAATCCATGATACTCGGCATACGTTCACAAGCATATGCACCGAAAACAGAATGGATCCACGAATACTGAAATCGATACTCGGTCACAAGTACACAGATGTAACAGGAGTATATACTCACATATCCTTGGATACTAAATTACAAGCTATGCATTCAATATATGAATCTTGTGGCTTGTGTGTGTCTTACGTAGAAGAGTTGTCACTATCTGATACGTGTAATAATCAATTATTCCAGTCATAGTCTTGCTCAAATACTAATTCGTAATCAGCAGGCCGGCGGTTCGAGTCCGCCCGTCAGCTCCATGAAAAGCCCTGTATTCTCCGACGATACAGGGTTTTTTCTTTAATTAAAAGTTTGTGAAAATTTTGATTTGTGTATTTGATGTGTATTGCAGAAAAATAGGCAAAACTAGGTGAATTTATGGCAACAAAGGGGCGAGATATCTTTACCATTCATGTTGCAATCTTCTTTCGTTTATAGTACCCTATATAAAAGATAAAGGGGGTCTTATGAAACATTCGATTCAAGCCTATGCGATCAAGACTTTAAATGCGCTTGCCGCCGGCGTATTTGCCACCTTGCTCATAGGGTTAATTTTAAAACAAATCGGTTCTTTAATTCACTGGGAATTTCTCATTCAGTTGGGAGGACTGGCGCAGCTTCTCATGGGTCCTGGAATCGGCGTAGCCGTTGCCCATATCCTAGGAGCTGGCCCACTGGCACTGGCTGGATGTGCCGTCATTGGAGCTTTGGGTGCTGGAACCATCGGCTCTGATTTCACCCTTCATATAGGAGAACCCGTAGGCGCTTTTGTGGCTGCCATCATCGCTGCGGAAGCAGGAAAATTTGTGTATCATAAAACAAATATGGATATTCTACTGGTTCCAACCGTGACTTTGGTGATTGGTGCCTTGGCTGCCAAATTCGTCAGCCCCGTGATGAGTTATGTCATGAGTGGGTTAGGAAATTATATCAATCATCTCACCGTACTTCACCCCTTACCCATGGGCATCCTCATCTCTCTCACCATGGGAATGATTTTGACCCTTCCCATTTCATCGGCAGCAATTTCTATTTCCCTACAACTTGGAGGACTGGCCGCCGGGGCTGCAACGGCTGGCTGTGCTGCCAATATGATTGGTTTTGCCATGGCCGGATATAAGGACAATACGTCCGGTTCTGCAGTGGCCGTGGGATTGGGCACGTCCATGCTCCAATTTCCAAATATTGTAAAAAATCCATGGACATGGTTGCCGGCCATGGTGGCATCGGTCATCACAGGACCTCTTTCCACTCTATTATTTCAAATGAAGTCCAATCCCAATGGAGCTGGTATGGGAACCAGCGGTTTGGTTGGCCAGTTGATGATGGTTGAAACCATGGGGTATTCCACCGGTCTTCTTCTTCAAATCTCCTTGCTCCATTTCATCTTACCTGGTCTCATTGCCTATGGGGTCTATGTCCTTTTACTCCGTTGGGGTAAAATTCAAAAGGGCGATTATAAATTACATTCCTAAACACAAAAACACCTCCGTAAACGGAGGTATCTCTATTTTTGTTTAGAATAACAGACTGCCACCCAAATCTTCCGACTCTTCTTCAGCAGGCTTTGCCATTTCAGCTTCATAGGCTTCATAGATGGCCTTTTCTAATTTGCTTCTCATGTCATTGTTGATGGGGTGTGCAATGTCACGGAATTCTCCATCTCTAATCTTTCTGGAAGGCATGGCTATAAATAGTCCATTGACTCCTTCGATAATTTTAAGGTCGTGAACCACGAATTCCTCATCAAAGGCTACGCTGGCGACAGCTTTGAGTTTTCCGCCATCTTCGATCTTTCTGATTCTTACGTCTGTAATTTGCATTAAGGTCACCTCTTTGTATATTTGGTACTTTATTCAAAAGAACTTGTACACCATGATTATAACGTATTGAAAAAAGAAATGCAAGGTTTTCCATGGAATTGAATAATTTTCTTTTTTAGAGTATAATACATAGTAGATTTTTTACTAAGGGAGCAACTATGGAAATCCATTTGGAAGAAATACAACAGATACACTTTATTGGAATTGGTGGCATTAGTATGAGTGCCATGGCAGAAATTTTACTAAAAGAAGGGCATCAAGTATCGGGTTCCGATCGATCCATGACCCCTCTATTGGAACATTTACAAAGCCTTGGTGCCACCATTCATTGCCCTCAGCAAAGGGAAAATATAAAAAATCCTGACCTCGTGATTTATACCGACGCCATCGGTGCCGATAACGAGGAATTACTTGAAGCACAGAGGAGAAATCTTCCCCTCATGGATCGTGCTTCCTTTTTAGGTGTACTCATGAAAACCTACGAGAAATCCATTGCTGTCAGTGGCACCCATGGAAAAACAACCACCACTTCCATGCTCGCCACCATTTTTAAACATAGCACCATCCAACCTACCATTATGTTGGGTGGAGAAGCCGATGATATTGGTGGCAATGTATTGGTGGGAAGCCACGATATTGTTTTGAGTGAAGCCTGTGAATACAAAGCCAACATTTTAAAATATCATCCCACCACGGCCGTGGTCTTAAATATCGATGAGGATCACTTGGATTTTTTTAAGTCCATCGAGGATATTGAACGGACCTTTATTAGCTATGTCCAAAGCTTGGATTCTACTTCTACTCTAATTATCAATAACGACGAATCCAATCTTAAAAACATCAAGAAATCTGCTCCGGGAAAAGTCCTTACCTTTTCCATTCACCGGACTTCCGATTATCGAGGGACCAATATATCCTACGATGAACAGGGGCATGTCCGATATATGCTTCTCTATCGGGGCAACAAATATCCTGTGCGATTGCAAGTGATGGGGATTCACAACATTTTAAATTCTTTGGCAGCCATTGCCACAGCCCATCATATTGGAGTTTCCTTGGAGGATGCCATTTTCGCCATGGAACAATATCGCCCCGTCCACAGACGTCTGGAATTTCTTGGTGAGAAAGATGGTATCAAAGTCATGGATGATTATGCCCATCACCCCACAGAGATCATGGCAACTCTAAGCGCTCTTAGAAACACAGCCAAGGGAAAGATATACTGTGTGTTTCAACCTCACACCTACACAAGGACTAAAATTTTACTTCAAGGCTTTGCCGACGCCTTCAAATTGGCAGATCATGTGGTGGTCTTAGATATTTATGCCGCCAGAGAAAAGAATCTCAATGAAATTCACTCCATGGATTTGGTCAACGCCATGAAAAACCGTGGTACGCTTGCCGTTTATTATCCCGATTTTGAAACGGCTCTAGACCATCTGCGAGAGGAGCTCCGCCCAGGGGATTTATTCATCACCATGGGAGCAGGAAATGTCAATATCCTTTCCCAGATGTACTTACAAAATAATTCTTAGAAGATAAAGCTGCTGCATTTTTCGCAACAGCTTTTTTATTTACCCTTTCCCTATATGATGCCTCCTCCCTTCTCTTGAAAATGCCATGTTCTGTCTCTAGTTTCAATAAAAATAAGGCCTTTCCGAGGCCTTATTGAATTTGGTTTTAAGATGTTTGATTTGCCATTCTTACATCTTTTTTTCTTACATCAGTTACTCTCCATAGCAAAGCGCCAATGACGGCTGTGATGACCCAGAAAAATCCCGCTTTCCCCAAGGGCAGTTGATAGAGGCCTTTTTGTATGATGGAAAGTTCTGGATTGACAGCGGCGATTCCATAAAACACTCCTGTGACAAGGGCACCAACCACCGCTCCACGATAAATGGAGCGAGATTGTATCCGCTCTCTAAACAAATTTAAAAGAATGATGACAATGGCAGCGGGATACAGAGTTTCTAATAGGGGAACAGCAAAGCGGATGATGGTATTGACTCCAAAGATGGATATGAAAAAGGAAGACCCAACCGTGACATAGACCACGGTCTTATAGGATAATTTTTCCTGAAACAATTCTGAGAAAAAGTCTGAAATGGTGGTGATAAGCCCAATGGATGTGGTGAGACATGCAACACACATGGAAATACTTAAAGCAATTTTCCCTGCTTCATTGCCGATGGCCCGGACCAATTTTACCGTGGCCTCTGTACGAGCGATATCACTGAAAACGATGCTTCCCGTGGCTCCGAGATAAATAAATCCTCCATAGACGATGAAAAGCCCCATGGCAGCAATGATACTACTCATCATGGTGGCACGTCTTGCCGCCTTTTCGGAAGTGAGTTTTCGACGGATACTTTCCACGGCAATGCCGGCAAACGCCATCGAAGCCAGCGCATCCATGGTCTGATATCCTTCTTTAAATCCCATGGTAAAGGAGGATGGAACTTTGGGTATGCCTGGATTTCCAATGGGGAAGAAAATTCCCTTGACGATGAGCCATAATAATAGGGTTAGTAAAACAGGTGTAAAATATTTTCCGATGGCTTCAATGACCTTGCTTGGTTTTAAGACAAATATTAAATTGATGGCAAAATATAAAAAGCTAATACATATACGAGATATGGAGAAATTTCCCCACATGCCCCAATTGAGTTCTCCAAAGATGGGAATCAGACCCACCTCATATGCTGTGGCTGCGGTTCTGGGAATGGCCAGCAAGGGTCCAATGGCCAAGAGAATTAAAATATTAAATATGGTGGCAAACCGTTTGCTCACACAGCCCGAAAGCTCCTGCAAAGATCCCCCTGCCTTTGCTGTGGATATGAGACCCAACAATGGCATGGCAATACCAGTAAACATAAATCCCAAGAGGGCCCAATAATAGTGGCTCCCCGCTTGGATTCCAATATAGGGAGGAAAGATTAAATTGCCTGCCCCCAAGAACATGGCAAATAAGGCAAAGCCTGTGATGAAGGTGTCCTTCAAGGACAGTTTTTGTTGCTCCATAGTTACTCCTTTTAAGCTGTTAGGTGTAAAAGTAAAAGAAGCGACGAATCGCTTCTTGGTCTTACTTGTCTTTTTTCTCTTGTTGTTTCAAGGCTTCTTCCTGCATTTTATGGCGCTCTTTTAAATCTATGGTTTCTTCTTTCTGTGCAGGTTTTGCTTCCACATTTCTCAGTGCTCGTTCTTCTTTTTTTACTGGTGTATAGACTGTATCCAGTCTATGTAAAAGTTCATCGAATCTCCGATGACATGTTTGACGAATACGTTCAAATTTCTCTTCCATTTGAATCCTCCTTTTTGCGTGCTCTTGAATATCCCATATAGAATACGGACCATAGCCAAACGGTGGCAATGATGGGCGCCATCGCTAAATATCTATAATATCCTCCAAAGACCAATCCCAGATATACCATGGGCGGTAAAGATATGCCGTCGACGGTCATCAAATAAAAACTTCCCCAAGCAGTGGCCTGTCGAATAAACTCAGGGGTTTCTGGTCTGGTCATTAGAGTCGCCAGAGAAAACATGAGGGCTAAAACCGATGGCAAGTGGATCAGCCAAAGAGCAAAATATCCTCTTACCTTCCTCTTCCATGACCATGCTCCCACCTGGAACCAAAAAAGTGAAAATACCAAGGTCCATACTATGGTGAAGATAACCGACTTAAAATAGTAGGTTTGTACATAATAATAAATGGCGGAAAATAGGAGCGGCATACATACGGCGAAAAGTGTAAATGGTATATCCGTTCCTCTTTCATTCCAATGATTCTTGTCCTGTTGCTCCATAACTCTTTAAAACTTCCTTTAATTCGTCTGAGTGTAGAACACTCTTGTTTTCATACACTATATAATACATATAGTCTGGATATTGTTCCATGACTTGGTCGATGGAATCATCCTCTGTTAAAAATATGACTGTGCTTAAAAAATCACATAGATAGGCTTCGGGACCTACAATGGTCACCGATCTCTTGCCGTTTGTTGCAGGATACCCCGTAAAAAGGTCAATGATATGATGATAAAGTCTGCCATCAATTTCGGCAAACCTCTCATAATCTCCCGAGGTCACCACCGATGCGTTTTCGACATAGAGCGTATCGGCCACCCCATTGGGATCAAAGGGATTTTGAATCCCCACAGAAAATTTTCTGTTCTTCTGAGGATGGGTTCCATGTACTGTGACATTGCCACCAGAGTTGATGATAAAATTCTCCATTCCTTTGCTCTGCAAAAAAGGTACCAAGCGGTCGTTCAAATATCCTTTGCAAATCGAGCCCACATCAAGCAAGACTCTATCTTGAAGATATATCCCGTCATCCAATCGGATTTGACCCCCACTTTGCAGGGCATGATGAATCGCTTCCTCTGAGGGGAGCTCTTGTCGATCCAAGGCCTCTCTCCAAAGGGAAAAGAGTTCTCCCCTTGAAATATCGGTGATGCGTCCCGTTTTTTCTTCATTTTCTAATGTACGGGATATCAATTCTTCCAGTTCCTTGTTGTGTCCTTCTCTCTTTGCATTGATCTGGGCAACCACTCCATGGGAATCGAATCCATTTAATAAGTGATTGTACTTTTCAATCTCCTCTTTAAGCTCCGCCTCCAAGGAATCTCTTTCTTCCGGATCTCCAAAGCAAGTCACTTCAATGATGGTATCAAAATACTCATAAAAAACCATATCCATTCTTTCTGTTTTTTTGCTTTGTGCACAGCCCGTGATTCCAAGGAAACAAAGGAGTGTAATGATCCATACTCTTTTCATAGATTCATTCTATCATATGGGGTTCTATTGTGCAATGGATTTGACCAAAGTTTGAGGATTGATTATACTGATACTAGAGGTGAACTATGAAACTTTTTTTGCGTAGAGTACAACATACAACTTTCCAATGGAAGATCGTTCGTGTCATCGATGAATTGCTCGCCCGCTTTTCCCACCATAAAATTTCAGCGGTGGCTGCACAGATGACCTACTTTTTTATTTTATCCTGTTTTCCTTTTTTAATCACTTTGTTAAACACGGTGAATTTTATCAATGAAGAATATGTACATAGGGTCATCCATACGATAGAATCTCTCCCCCCTGAGATAGCCAACATCCTCCTTCCCTTTGCCAAAGAAGTGAGCACCACCAGTTCGGGAGGACTTTTTTCCCTTGCTCTCATCGGTGGTCTGTGGGCGGCAAGCAATGGATTGAAACCTGCCATCACAGCCATTAATTTCTCCATCCATGAAGGTAAAAACAGCCGCAGTATTCTAGAAAAAAGAATCTTGGGATTCGTCTTTACCATCTTGTTGGTAGTATTGTTCTTGGTCACCATGCTTTTTATGGTATTTGGTGGAAAAATCGATGGCATTTTGCGTTCTTACATCGATATGCCGCCTTTGCTTGAACAAATCCTATCCCTTCGCACATGGATCGGAATGCTGGTCATCTTTTTCGTTCTTTATATGCTCTTTTATGTGTCACCAAAGGATAAGAAAACGGCTGGCTTCCATTGGTATACGGCCTTGCCTGGGAGTTTTTTCGTATGTGGAGGAATTTTTCTTTTCTCCAAACTCTTTCATGTCTATGTAAAGAATTTTGGGAAATATTCGATGACCTACGGTTCTCTCGGAGGAATCATTGTGTTTTTAGTTTGGCTATACCTCGTATCTACCATCGTATTGGCTGGGGCAGAATTAAACGCCACTCTTTGGCATTTAAAAAAGCATAGGTGGGACCTATACTCTTCCAAAACCCTCCTCTTTTCTTCCCTTGCCAAGAAAGACCACCGCTGATATCTCTACCTCGGGCATGGCAAATTTCACTGCCATGGCCGCATCTTGCAAAGTTTTTCCCGTGGTCATAATATCATCCACAAGTAAAAGTCTCTTCACAGGGGGCTTTTTTTTGACTTGAAAACGATGATGTTTCACCTTTCGCTTCCATCCTGGCAAGGTATGGCTTGGAACATCCAATCTCCTTCTCTTCAATATGGAATAGGTGGGAACTCCTAAGACTTTCCCCACTTCCTTGGCAAGAACTTTGCCCGGATTGCATCCTCGAAGGAACTCTCTTGTCCAGTGGCTCGGAATATAAAATACACCATCCACCCTTTCATCCTTCCAACGAAGCCGAAATAGAGAAGAAAAAACTTTTGCCTTGGATAGATGGCCCTTAAATTTTACATCATGCATTAGGGATTTTAATGGATCCTCATACAGTGCCATCACCTGTAAGGAATCAATGAAGGGAATCGAAAAAGGGTATCTTACCCTTGGCAATTCCCTCAAACAGCGACCACAAAATAAATCCTCACATGTTTCATTACATATGGAGCATCTCTTGTTCAAAACCAATTCTCTCCTCAATCTTTTCTTGTAAGGTGGTGTTTCTCTTTTGTACATGGGTGTTCTTTAGCATTTGGTTAAAGGTTTTCGGATTTCCCATGAGAATGAGTAGTTCTCTTGCTCTAGAAACCCCCGTGTACAATAAGTTTCGATTATTCAAAAGATAATTGGATTTCCAGGCGATGAAAATGACGCCAGGAAATTCACTCCCCTGAGATTTGTGAACCGTAATTGCATAGGCTAATTTCAGTTGATCCAATTCCTCAATGGAATACTCCACATAATAATCATCTGAAAATAAAACCTCCAACATTTCCGCTTCCATATCCACATGGGTGACAATCCCAATGTCTCCATTGAAAATTCCCTTGTCCCCTTCCCGTTTCACCGTTTTATATCGAATTTCTTTTTCATAATTGTTGGAGATTTGCATAACCTTATCCCCCAATTTGAACTTTTGATTTTTGTAGGTGAGATGAAGAGTTTCTTCTTTGTTGATTCGCTCCTGCAACAAGCGATTCAAATTATCCGTTCCCAATCCTCCTTTTTTGGTGGGAGAAAGAATTTGTATATCCGTAATGGGGGAGAAACCAAAATAGTTGGGGAGCCGCTCTTCAACCAAGTGAAGAAGATTTTGAACAAAGGTTTCCTCATCCTTTTCTTCCATGAAAAACACATCTGAATTCTTTTCGTTAAAACCCGGTACCACCCCTTTTCGAATATCTCTAGATGCCAAGGCGATGTGAGATGTATCCTCCGTACGGTGAATTTTTTGTAAATAGACATGGGGAATTTCTTTGACCTGCAACAAATCTTTCAACACATTGCCACAACCCACACTGGGAAGCTGATCCTGATCTCCGACCAATACAAGGGCCGTCTGACCGGAAAGAGCATGCAAAAGATTGGCATATAACACCACATCCACCATACTGGCTTCATCGACTATGATGAGGTCTGCATCCACTTCATCGGTGACAAGATCAAACTCATCTTCTCCACTGGGTCGCATTTGCAACAATCGGTGCAAGGTGTAGGCATCACCGCCTGAGGTTTCCTCCATACGCTTGGCTGCTCTACCTGTGGGGGCTGCCAATTTGACCTTCCAACCCAATCCCTCTGCAATTTCTAAAATGGCTGAAATGATGGTGGTTTTCCCCGTGCCCGGTCCGCCGGTAATGATGGAGATACTATGAAGAAGGGCCATGGAGATGGCTTCTTTTTGTTCTCTGTCATAGTCGAGTTCTGTCTTTTGGAAAAAATCCTCGATGGCTTCCTCCGCTCCCTCCCTTTGGATGGACGTATTTTGGATTAAATTGACGGTCATCTGTGCTGCCGCATTTTCTACGATGAATAGACCGGTAAGATATACCTTGGCCCCCTGCTCATCGACCTTCCTTGTAATGTCACCCTCGATATTTAATTCAGTAAGAGCCAAGGGAAAGTCCTCCTGCTTTGGTTCCATCAGTTTTTTTACTTGAAAAAAAACTTGACTCTCTTCCAAAAAAACATGACCGGAAAGTTGGGCTTCTTGGAGAACATAAATGATGGCGGCTTTCAATCTTCGAATATCATTCGGTGCAATGCCGATTTTCCTTGCGACGGCATCGGATTTTAAAAAGCCAAAGCCCCGAATTCTCCTCGCCATTTCGTAGGGATCTGCTTTGACACGAAAATAGGAGTCTTCGCCATAGGCGTCATAAATCTTATAGGCATCGGCTCCGTAAATCCCCAGATCTGCCAAAGATAAAATAACCTTTCGAGACTCCTTTCCCTTTTCTAGGGCATCCACAATCTTTTCTAAGCGCTTTTTACTAATGCCCGGGATTTTTCCCAGTTCCTCGGGGCGTTCTTCCAAAATTTGTGGAGTCTCCTCTCCAAAGGTCTCCACAATCCGTTCCGCCGTCTTTGGGCCGATGAAGGGAAGATTGCCACTTTTTAAGTAAATTAAAATACCCGACTTGGTATGGGGCATGGTACTTTGAATTGAAACAAACTCAAATTGCTCGCCATACTTGGAGTGGTAATTGATATCGCCATCCAAGATGACCGTTTCTCCCACAGAAGGTCCGTAGCTTGTTCCCGTACACGAAATAAAACCGTCTTCTGTTTCGAGAGAAAGCACGGTATATCCATTTTCGCTATTATAATAAATAATATGTTCGATGGTACCGGTGATTTCCATAACTCCTCCACAAAAGACGGTTTTTCATTTCTTATTTTGTAACTTTATCTATACTCTTTCTAAGGCCTGCTCCAAGTCTGCTATGATGTCATCGGCATCTTCAAGACCTACACTCAGACGAACCAATCCGTCCGTGATGAAAGAAGCTGCTCTTTCTTCCGGGGTGTAGGGTGAGTGGGTCATGCTTGCAGGGTGCTGAATGAGAGTTTCACAGTCGCCCAAACTTACAGCCAAGGTAAGCATCTTTACATTATCCATAAGTTTGACTCCGGCTTCCATTCCGCCCTTCATTTCAAAGGCCATCATGGCTCCTGGAAGACGCATTTGTTTTTTCGCCAATTCATATTGGGGGAAGGATGGAAGTCCCGGATAGGCAACAGATTCAATTTTGGGATGCTTCTCAAGATACTCGGCAATTTTTTGTGCATTGGCACAATGTTTTTCCATACGAATATCCAAGGTTTTCAGACCTCTGTTGATGAGGTAGGCATCAAAGGGAGATAGCACTGCTCCAGTCATATCTTTAAGACCGAAATAGCGAATGTTTTCCATGGTTTCTGCATCTCTTCCCACGATAAAACCTGCCACTACATCTCCATGTCCATTGATATACTTGGTTGCAGAGTGGATGGCATAGTTGGCACCCAAAGCCAAAGGCTGTTGTAGATAGGGTGTCATATAGGTATTATCCACCACGATATCAATCTCACGATCTCCAACAATTTCTTTTACGCCAGCAATATCTGTCAAATACATATTGGGATTTGCCGGTGTTTCCAAGTAGATCATCTTGGTATTGTCTTTGATTTTATCAGCCACATTTTGAATATCCCTTGCATCTACAAAATCAACTTCAATTCCATAGCGGGTGAGTCCATGGGCAAAGTAGGAATACGTACAACCATATAGGGTCTTTTGTGCCACAATATGATCTCCTGCCTTGAGCAAGCTCCAAACGAGAGATGTGATGGCACCCATACCACTTCCACATCCAAGGGCCCAAGCGCCCCCCTCTAAGTCAGCCACTTTACGCTCAACAGCATTGGTGGTGGGGTTTCCTAAACGGGTGTAAACAAAACCGTCTTCCTCGAGGGCAAATCTTGCTCCCCCTTGTGCAGCGTTATCAAATGCAAAAGTTGAGGTTTGGAAAATGGGAAGGCTTAAACTCCCAAAAGCGTTTTTCTCCATGCCTGCATGGATTTGTCTTGTTGCGAATCCTTTTTTCTTCAATTTTATACTCCTTTCCTACTGTAATTCTCTCATCGATGCGAAAGAATATCCTTGGTTGATGGCTTCATCTATGAATCTTCCCAGTATAGCGACATTGGTCTCGCTTACTGCATGAAGCAAAATGATACTTCCGTCGTGGAGTTGTCCCACCACTTTTTGCAGTGCCCATTCCGGATCCGGCTGATCATCTGTCAACCAGTCCCGATAGGCAAAACTCCAAAAAACGGCTCGATACCCCAAATCTTTCACGACGGAAAGAGTTGCCTCACTATAGGCTCCAGCTGGCGGTCGCATGAAAGGAGCCATGGTCTCTCCCGTGAGGTCGGTAAACATTTTTTCCAATCCGGTGATATCTTCTATGAGCAAGCCCTTGGTCAAGGCGTCGGGCTGTGCATAATGATGAATGGTATGGTTGGCCACGACATGACCTTCCGCCACCATTCTCTTCACCAAATCAGGTCTACTTTGAATAAAATGTCCCGTAATAAAGAAACATGCATTGACAGACTTTTCCTTCAAGATATCCAAAATGGCATTGGTGTTTTCTTTGTATTCATATCCCTCATCAAAGGTCAGATAAATCTTTTTCTGCCCATTGGGGACTTGCCAAAGTCCTCCCACCGCATCCAACATGGCCGCAATGTCATCGTTGATGGTGGCGGGAATCCCTTTACCCGTTTCCTTGGCTGGACGGTACCACCAAGATAAACTTTCATTGGATTTTCCTTCATAGGTGATATGGTCCTTGCGCTCAGTGCGGGGAGCCACTTTCTTGTCTTGAGGTTTTTCCTCTGAAGGTTTTTCTTTTTCTTCCTTCTGGGTATCTAGGTCCTTTTGAGATTCCTTCCCATCGGTAGGCGTATCTTCCTCTTCTTCCGATGACTGGGAAGTGCTCTCTTCCTCTTGCGGGTCTTCCTCTATTTTGTCTTTTGGTTCTGTTGCTTCTTTCTTTCCCTCTTCTTGATCTTCTATTTCTTCTGTCTTCTTGGAATCCTTCTGATTTTCACCATGGGTCGAAGGGTCTTCCTTTGGTTTAGACTCGGTTTCATTGGAAGAAGTTCCCTCCGTTTCAGAGGAGGTCTCACCTAGGTTTTCTTCTGGTTCTTCTTCCTCGGGGAGGCTCTCCTTGGTCTTTGCCAAGTTCTTGGAGGCTCCATAGGTATCCTCATAGGTGCCTTGGCTATAATTCTTGATCACCTTGCATCCCGTCAACAATACAACCGATAGAATCAGGATTCCCCAGATTGCTTTTTTCATCATACATTGAACCTAAAGAGGACCACATCGCCTTCTTGCATAATGTAATCTTTTCCCTCTAGGCGAATTTTTCCCTCTTCCCTTGCCTTCACCATGGATCCACCCAATTCCTTTAATACATCATAATCAATGATTTCGGCACGGATAAATCCTCTTGCAATATCGGAATGAATCTTTCCTGCCGCATCTTGGGCTCTGGTGTTTCTCTTGATGGTCCAAGCTCTTGTTTCTTCCTCTCCCGTGGTTAAAAAACTCATCAATCCCAAGGTTTTGTAGGAAGCCCGTACCAATTTATCTAGACCCGATTCTTCCAAACCAAGTTCCTTGAGAAAGTCTTTTTTCTCCTCTGGAGAAAGTTGGGAAATTTCCTCTTCAATTTTTACACTGACGGTTAGTACCTCTTCCCCATTGGCATCCGCATATTCGCGAATGGTCTTGACATAGGGGTTATCTTCTTCCAAGAGGTCCTCATAACTTACATTGGCCACATAAATGAGTGGTTTAGCCGTTAAAAACTGATACCCGTTGATTAACTTTCTCTCATCCTCTCCCAAATCCAGCGTTCGTACCGCTTTCCCCTCGTCCAGCACGTCTTTTACTCGTTTTAAAATCTCTACTTCTTTTTGTAGAGATTTGTCTTGACGACTCTGCTTTACGATTTTTGGGAGTATATTTTCCACCTGTCCCATGTCTGCCAAAATAAGTTCCGTATCGATGGTATCGATATCTCGTAAGGGATCGATGGATCCGTCCACATGAACAATATTGCCATCATCAAAGGCACGTAATACGTGAACGATGGCATCGACGGAACGGATATGGCTGAGAAACTTGTTTCCCAATCCTTCTCCCTTGCTGGCCCCACGAACAAGTCCTGCAATATCATAGAACTCTATGGCTGCCGGAACAATTTTTTTGGAGTGATTGAGATTTGCCAGTACATCCAACCGTTCATCGGGTACGGTAACCAATCCTACATTGGGATCAATGGTGCAAAAGGGATAATTTTGTGCCTCCGCTTTCGCGTTGGTTATGGCATTAAATAAAGTGCTTTTTCCCACGTTGGGCAAGCCCACAATTCCCAATTTCATTGCATCACCTCAGATTTATTATAGACCAAAGAAAAGAAAAAGTAAACTCTTTCCTTGCCACCAAATGAAAAAGAATGTGAAACTTCGGACTAAGTTCCATTGAAAAGAAAGGAAGCATATAGTACAATACAAGGGAGGTGACCTATGAAATTACAAGATTTATTTACCAAATTACAGATTGACCCGGCCTTTAATTATGAAGTCACATCGGTGGAAACCGATAGCCGAAAAGTTGGCCCTACGTCTATTTTTGTGGCCATTCGAGGCTCTCATGTGGACAGCCATGACCAAGTATACCTTGAAGAAGCCTATGAGAAGGGATGCCGCGTATTTATTCTGGAAGAAGAAAAGACCTTGCCGGAAGATGCTGTCATCTTTGTGGTGGCCAATACACGGAAGACATTGGGACTCGTCGCCTCCTCACTTTATGGTCACCCCACCAAGCAATTGAAAATCATAGGAGTTACAGGTACCAAGGGTAAAACCAGCACCTCTTTTATTTTGAAACAACTTTTGGAAGGCTGTGGAATGAAAACACTACTGATTGGTACTTCGGGAATCTTCATGGGAAAAAATCACTTTGAAAGCTCCAACACCACTCCCGATCCCCTGGTGATTCAAAAACTATTACGGGAAGCTGCCGATGGCGGTGTCCAATATGTCATCATGGAAGTTTCCAGCCAAGCGATGAAACAATTTCGAGTGTTTGGCTGTCGGTTCATGGCCTCGGTCTTTACCAACTTGAGCGAGGATCATATCGGGCCCATGGAACACGAGAATTTTCAAGAATATATGCAATGTAAAAAACATTTCCTCATGCTGGGAAAAAAAGTCATCGCCAATAAGGACGATCCCTACTTTGAAGAGATCACTTCGGATCTCAAAAAACCCATCCTTACGGTGGGCCATGGTGATGCGGACTTTCTTGTGAGAGATGGGGAGGATTTTTTCTTGAATCAATATCCCATCGAAACCAATCTCAAGGGTTCCTTCAATCGAATGAACCTGTCCCTTGCACTGGCGACCTTAAATGAAATTGGGTTTTCCATGGAACGCTTGCTTCCCCACACAAAAAACCTCCATATTCCCGGTAGATTGGAAACCTACACTTGGAACAACAGAACCTTTGTGATTGATTATGCCCACAATAAAATGAGTCTATCCTCCCTTCTGCAAGAAATTGAGACGTGGAATCCCAAAGCCATTCGGCTTGTGGTTGGATCGGTGGGAGATCGAACCTTTGAAAGAAGAAAAGAAATTCCGGAAGCTGCCGCTCCATATGTTGATGCACTCTACCTCACCAGCGATAATCCGGGAATGGAAGACCCACAAAAGATATTAGATGAAATGAAATCACACTCCACAGTGGAACCAACCTATACCATTGTGGACCGTAGAGAAGCCATCTTAAAAATGGCAAAGGAATCAGAAGAAGGAGAAGTCCTTGTCATTTCCGGCAAAGGAGATGAAACCTATCAGTTGATAGGGAAAGAAAGAGTTCCCTATAGCGACGCATCCGTCGTACAATATATACAGGAGCATCTATGATGGAAGTTTTTCTTCTGACCGGTGGATATTCCAAGCGGATGACAAGACCCAAAAGCGAGCTTCTTTGGAGAGGAAAAACATTTCGTGACCATCTTCTTGCCAGCTTTCCCGAAGCAAAAACCGTGGGACACAATGAGGGCTATGAAGCGGATTTTCCCGACCTATACTTGAGGGGGTCCTCCTTACAAGGGATTGTATCCTCCCTCACTCATTCCACTGGGAAACGATGTCTTATCCTTAGTTGTGATATGCCCTTTCTTGAAAAAAAACACGTGGCATCACTCCTCAATGCCAGAGGAACCGCCTGTTTTTATAAAGACAGATTCCTCCCATTCCCCGCCGTCTATGAAAAAAAATACCTGGAATATTACAAAAGAGAATTGAAAAGAAACCAGTTTAAACTCCAGTATATATTAGAAAAAACGGCCCTGTCCATCATCCCTTTTCCATGCCACCCCCATGCTTTCTTCAATATCAATAGAAAGATGGAATATAATCGATTCAGGAGGTACTTATGAAAAAAACATTGCAAGAAGCGCTCAAAGCCATTGAAGAAAAAGTGTTTCCCATTGAAAACACAGAAATCAGAAAGACCAAAGACTGCCTTGGATACTTGGCTGGAGAAGATATCCATTGCCCCATCGACATTCCCTCCTTCGATCGTTCTGCCTTTGATGGATATGCAGTGGCATTGAAAAATGACATCTCCAAAGAGGAAAACATACCCCAGACCTTCCTCATTAAAGATGCCTCCTACGCCGGAGATCATCCAGAAGAAAAGTTGTACCCAGGGGAAGCCTATCGAACGGCCACCGGTGCAATGCTCCCTCCCGGAGCAGACTTCATCATCCGGAGCGAAGACTCCCATGCGGAAGGAAACCAGCTCACTGTCAATAAGCCCCTTTCTCCCAAGGCCCACATTATGACCCGAGGGGAAGATGTGGAAAAGGGAGAGGTGCTAATCGAAAAGGGAGAATATCTAGACTCCTATCTTTTATCCATTTTGCACAGTGCAGGCGTTGGTCAAGTGCGGGTCTATCGAAAACCAAAGATACTTATTTTCACTACGGGAAATGAATTGGTCAATGACGATGCGGAACTAAAACCTGGACAAATTTATAATTCCAACATCCCATTTCTCCTCTATCGCTTGCGAGAATGGGGATATGATGCAGATGATGTTGGGATTGTACCCGATGTAAAAAAAGATATCCAAAAACTCTTGGAATCTAAAAAGAAGGAATATGATTTGATTATTACCTCCGGTGGAATGAGCATTGGAGACCGAGACTTTATGCCCAGCCTCATGCTTGAACTGGAGGGTAACGTGGCCTTTCATGGCCTTCACTTAAAACCGGGACAGAGAATGGCCCTCTTTCGCTTAGGTGCCACCGACGTCCTATCCCTAGCGGGCAATCCCTTCGCCTTTGTGGTGGGAGTGGAAATTCTTCTCCGACACGTTCTTCTCGCCATCACAAAAAACAAAAGATTGGAGCCAAAATCTACGACACTCACCCTGGACTCGGAAGTGAAAAACAAGGGAGAAAGCCTTCAAGTTATCCGCGGAAAAATTCAAAACGGAAGATTCTTACCTTCCAAAAAGCAACTCTCCTCGGTCATGAGTGAATTTCGAAACACCAATGGATTTTTCCTATTGCAACCCCGCATAACCTACCAAGCAGGAGAAAACATCCAAGTCTATCCCTTCCGTTCCCAAGACATATAAAAAAGTTGGGTTTTTACCCAACTTTTTTCATGATTTTCTTTTGTTTATAGGACCAGTAGAAAGTAACAATAAGAGCCAAGAGAATACAACCTATCCAAATTTCAAATCCCGGATGATGCTGCAACCGATAGATCTCTTCTGCACTAAGTCCCTCATGAATCTTCATCATGTTTTTTGTTTTCATCCAGCGTCCCAGGAACTCTCCGATCCATATACCCACAAAATTTCCAATGGAAAGAGCGTAGGCATAGATTTCCTTTCC
>JAUNVC010000053.1:0-1033 GCA_030537875.1 Tissierellia bacterium
AGAAGCGGAAATCAAAATTTTCAATGGCGAAAACTTAAATTTGGATCCGATGCGGATCGGTCAAGAGGGATCTCCCACAATTGTAAAAGATATCTTTCCTCCTTCAAAGGAAGAACCGGGACACATGATTGAAGGGAAGGATACAGACGAACTTGTAGACAAGTTAATGCACTTGTTGATTGAGAAGAGAGTAATAAGGTAGGTGCACCATGAAAGGTAATAATATTTGGGTTTATATTGAATCTTTTGAATTACACATCTTTGTAAAGAAATGATGAGCAAAGGTCGTGATTTAGCTAATCAATTGGAACGGGAGTTGGTTGCCGTTGTACTTGGAACAGATAATGGAAAAGTATCTGAAGCTGCTATCGCTTACGGAGCTGATAAAGTACTGAGTATTGAACATGAATTGCTAAACAAATATACCACTATGCCCTATGTAAAAGCACTAAACGATCTTATTGACCAGTATGATCCGGCAGTAATTTTACTGCCCGCCTCTCCCAACGGTCGTGATTTAGGGGGTAGCCTCTGTGGACGACGAAATATTGGATTGGTAGCGGAATGTGATGATATTGTGTTGACAGAAGACAAAAAGGATATTCAATGGATTCGACCAACTTTTGACGGTCTTCTCTATTCCGACATTCGTATTAGCACCACACCCAGCATTGGGACTGTGGGAAAGGGAGCTTTTCCCATTGCCTATAAAAATGTCCATCAGACCGGTGAAATAATACGTCATGAACCATCCCTATCTTTAGAAGATATTCTGACGGAAATTTTGAACTTTGAAGAAGAAGAGGATGACTCCGTCAAAACAGACCTATCGGAATCCAACATTATTGTTGCCGGGGGTATGGGCGTGGGCGATCCTAAAAATTGGAGTATTATCAATAACTTTGCAGAAGCTCTAGGGGCCATTGTAGGAGCCACTAAACCGGTGTGTGACTATGGCTGGTGCGAGCTGGAGCGTCAAATTGGAGTTACGGGCGTCGTAGTAAAACCGGAAGTTTATTTTGCCATCGGCCTT
>JAUNVC010000053.1:1043-2048 GCA_030537875.1 Tissierellia bacterium
TTGCCATTAATAAAGATCCTAATGCCCCTATTTTTAAAACAGCCCATTATGGTATTGTTGGTGATCTCTTTGAAATTGTTCCGGCATTGACAGAAAAAATCAAACAATTTCATCAAAAGTAATAATCGATATCTAAAATTACAAGAAAAGACGGAACCCATCCCCTCTTGTAAGCGTCGAGTAAAAATCTTTTTTACAAATGAAAAACCCCTACTTAGGGGTTTTCTTTAATTTCCATCAAAAAAATATAAAACTCAGATGGAGTCTCTTTGGAAGTATTGCCTAAAAATGATTGATTGTTTCTCAACGAATTCCATTCAGATGAATGTTTCCATCGGAATCCATAGAGTAATGGCAACGGATGGCACGAGCCAAATACTTGAGGGGGATGTATATCTTGCCATCTTTGATAACCGGCTTCGGCTCAGCTTTAATGTATCGGTTATAGACTTCGCCATATTTTCCATCGTCCTTCTCATCGAAACTGTTAACGGCAATTTCTCCCGTTTTTGGGAAATACATAAGATAAGCTTCATGAGATCCAATAAGGTAGGCATCTTCTTTCTGATACTCCCCTTTCTTTTCAAAACGCAAGCCATAGGGGTCAAAAGTTCCAATACTTTCCAATGCCTCCAGTTCTTCTTTGGGTACATTTTTAGCCAGTTCCTGTTTATAGTATTTTAGCCCATCATTTCTCGCCTTCAGTATTTCATTTGTCGGCAATAAAATATCATCTAATTGTCCTTCAAGTTTAACATCTACAACTTTAATCTCATCAACATAGATGCTGACTTCTCCCTTGATTCTTTTCTTCGGAATCTCGCCAATGTATACTGATTTCGTACCCTCTTCCCAAATTACCTTTTCATTAAAAATTTCTGCAATTACTCGTATGGGAACCATGGTTCGATCATTTTTAATTTCAGGGGGTACGTCAATGTCTATTTCTTCCTCCTCACCGATCCCTACTTTGTCGGACCCGATCTGTAGAATAATCCCATTTCC
>JAUNVC010000054.1 GCA_030537875.1 Tissierellia bacterium
AGGTAAAGAGGGTGTAGATATCATCACAGATAACCACAATGTCCTTTTCAACGGCAAGTTCGTAAATATTTTTTAAGGTTTCTTTTGGGATACAAGCCCCTGTTGGATTATTGGGGGTGTTGATAATTATAGCTTTTGTCTTCGGATTTACCATTTTTCGAAGTTCTTCCACATTGACCACAAAATCTTCTTCACTCTTTGTCTCTAAGTAGACGGGAGTACCGCCTGCTAATTGAATTTGGTGGGTATAGGGACTGAAATAAGGGGAGGGAATAATAATCTCGTCACCCGGATTACAGATTGTCTTGGCGACAGTGTACATAGCCTGACAGCCGGAAATAGTGATCACCACTTCCTCAGGCTCCAAGGCAAAGTCGTATTCCTCTTGGTAAAATTTACAAATGGCTTTTCGCAACCCGATATTTCCCTGAGGAGTATCGTAATGGGTAGCTCCGTTTAAAGCTCCTTGGTACAGGGCGTCAATAATTATTTTATCGGTTCTCAAATCCGGATCTCCAACACCAAAGTCGATATAGTCGGGATAGATGGAACTGTAGTCCGTTCCGAAACTGAAATCCGGAATACTTTTAAATTCATTAGAGATAAATTTACTCATCATCTTTTCTCCTTTCCATGTATTTTTTTCATTCTATCATAAAAATTACTGCTTGTGAAAGGAACTTAAAAAAAGAAAAGAATAGATGGAAAAAAGAGATGATGGATTCTAATAATAAAATGAATCGCTTTGGAAAAGAAGGGATGAGTAACTGAAAAAACCTTTACAATCACCGACAAAGGACTTTTATTCCTCCAATTTTCAAGTGGCATAAGGGATTTTGAAAAATTACCTACTTGGAATTTCATTTATGATGATGGGACTTTACCTTTTTTGTATTCTAATTTAGAAGAAGATGCTTCTCTTTTATAAGAGTTTTATTTTTTATGGAGTGGAAGGAGATAAGATAATTTCCTAAATATTTGTTCACTATGATATAATTGATCTATGAATTATAATATGGGGGAGAAATTATTGGAAAAAATTATTGTAAAAGCAAATGGGCCTCTACGAGGTACAATCCGTACCAGTGGAGCTAAAAATGCCGCTCTTCCAATACTGGCTGCATCACTTTTAGGGACAGAAGATGTGATATTAGAAGATGTTCCAAAATTAAAAGATGTGGAAATTATCCTGGAAGTACTCTCTGCTCTAGGGGCAAATTTACGATATGAAGATGATAAATTAATTATAAATGCAAGAGATTTAAAGTCTTATGAGACAAAATATGAATTGATGAGCAAGATGAGGGCTTCTTTTTTGGTAATGGGTCCTCTCTTGGGACGGCTTGGCAAGACGGTGAACTCTCTTCCGGGGGGGTGTAATATCGGATCACGGCCTATTGATCTTCATCTAAAAGGGTTTAAAGCCTTAGGTGCAAAGATACAACAGGATTATGGAAGTATTACTGCTTCTTGTGATCAGTTGAAGGGCGCTAGGATTTATTTGGACTTTCCCAGTGTGGGAGCTACAGAAAATATTATTATGGCTGCTGTTTTGGCAGAGGGAGAGACCACCATTGAAAATTGTGCTATGGAACCGGAAATTGTAGATCTTGTCAATTTTTTGCGAAAGATGGGGGCAAGGATTTCCGGTGCGGGAACTTCCACTATAAAAATTACAGGTGTAGAAAGACTATCCGGATGTTCCCATCAGATTATTCCTGATCGTATTGAAGCGGGAACGTTCATGGTGGCGGCTGCGATTACCGGAGGAGATGTGACCATACAAAATGTAATTTGTAATCATATGAAACCCATTATCGCAAAGCTGATTGAAGCGGGAGTAACTGTTGAGGAAGAGGATGAGCAGGTTCGGGTGATAGCGGATGGTATCTTGAC
>JAUNVC010000055.1 GCA_030537875.1 Tissierellia bacterium
TGGACAGATGATGATTTAGATAATCTTCTTAGAAAAGATTATAAAAACATAACCAGCTTAGGCAGAGGAAATTTTGCATTAACAGAGGTTGAAAAAATAAAAAACGAATGGGATGCTATCAAAGGATCACTACGAAAAATTGTAAAAGAAAATGAGTTAAGTAGAGAAACATACGATGAAATTAAACAGTTTTTTCTTGAAAAAACTCCTGTTAGACAAAAAAGAGCAGCAACAAAAAGAGTACTCGCCGCACTTTTGCCAAATAAACTTACAACGTTTGTCACTAAGGATAGAATTAAGAAAATAATTGATGAGTTAAAAAAGTTGTGTACGGACTATCCGGAAAGTCAAAACGATTGGCTCACAGATAATATCAACTTTATAAACTATTGCAATGAGCATGTAAATTTTATCGACCCTTGGCATAGTTCTGTATTCGCATGGTATCTGCAAGAATATTTTGGACTTTCAGATGAAGAACAAACTGAAAAGAAAATTGAAAAGGAAGAAAATATAGACTCAATACTCAAAGAATATATCGACTTACTTCTTATCAATAAGAATCTTATCCTCACCGGTGCACCCGGCACAGGAAAAACCTATTTGGCAAAAGAAATTGCAAAGGCACTCAACGCCGAAACGGAATTTGTCCAATTTCACCCCTCCTACGATTATACGGACTTCGTGGAAGGATTACGACCTACGCCTCCCGATGAAAACGGCAATATCGGTTTTGAGCGAAAAGATGGCGTTTTCAAAGCCTTTTGCAAAAAAGCATTGAGAGAAACCCTATCCAACGAAGTGGACAACTTCGAAGAATCGTGGGAAAAGTTACTTGATTTGATAAACGAAAACTTGGCACAAGGAAAATTGACGAAAATTGGGAGTTGGAAATACGGCTTATCTTCGAAAGATTCGCTCAAATACTCTTCACCCGACACACCCTCACAATATACATTTACAATTACTCAAAAAAATATCTATGACGCCTACAGAGGTATTAAAGCCAGACCTTCCGGAAACTTTCAAAAAGGGATGAACGATGTGGTAAAATTCATGAAAAAACATGTTGGATTGAAAGATTATTCTGCGGGAATACATTCGATAGTAGAGCCCAAAAAATATGTCCTTATAATCGATGAAATTAACAGAGGCGAGATTTCTAAAATCTTTGGAGAACTCTTTTTCTCTATCGACCCCGGATATCGCGGAGAAAGTGGAAAAGTACAGACCCAATATTCAAATTTGATTGAAACAGGTGATATTTTCGAAGATGGCTTCTATATTCCTGAAAATGTATATATTATCGGAACAATGAATGATATTGACCGAGGCGTAGAGTCGTTCGATTTTGCAATACGACGTCGTTTCGCATGGAAAGAGATCACAGCAACAGAGCGAATAACCATGTGGGATGGGACAATCGAAGAGTGGAAAATAGAGGCTGAAAAGAGGATGTTAGCATTAAATTCTAAAATCGATGAGACACAAGGATTAGGAAGCGCATTTCATATCGGACCGGCTTACTTTTTGAAACTCAAAAATTATAATGGTGATTTTGAACAGTTATGGAGCAACCACTTGGAAGGTGTTTTAAAAGAATATCTGCGCGGCATGCCAAATAGTGAAACGACGTTACAGGAGTTACATAAGGCTTTTGATAATTACTCAGAAGAATTTCCCACAGATGTTGATTACGACGGACAATAATTGCGGAAAAGAAATTGATTGTCGGTTTATTCCGGATTTTCAACGAATTGCCAATAAGACGATTGGAAGTTTGACAATCGAAGACAATCCCAACCTCCTAATCTTTCCAAACGATTTCACCCATTACGGCGATAAAATTGGCGAAGCACCTGTTTTTGC
>JAUNVC010000056.1 GCA_030537875.1 Tissierellia bacterium
AAACAAATAAATATGATTGGGGATTAAAATGAAAGAACTATTGCAATTTATCGTAGAGAATTTAGTACAAAACAAAGAAGCCATTCAAATCCGTGAAGAAGAAGTTGATGGAAACACAACGTTCTTTCTTTCTGTAGATGAGAATGACATGGGTAGAGTTATTGGAAGAAAAGGTAGAATCGCAAACAGCATTCGTACCATTTTAAGAGCATCACAACACGAAGATGGTAAAAATGTGTATGTGGAGATTGAAGACTAATTGAAGGATTTGTTTCTTATCGGTACCATATCTTCAACCCATGGATTATTGGGAGCCTTTAAATTAAAACATAATTTTCGCAAGGCCGATGAAATATATAATTACGATCAAGTATATATATTTGGTTATGAAGAACCATTTTCAATTGAAAGGGTGATTCTTCGTAAAAATTCAATTTTTTTAAAGGTTAAGGGGATTGATGATATAGACTGTGCAGAAAAGCTCATAAACTTAGCGGTCTATGTAGACGAATATCTTTCCAATGAAGAGGAAGAACGATTTCACGAATCTGAACTCAAAGGCTTAAAAGTTGCACTAGAATCAGGAGAAGAAGTTGGTGTTGTTGTTGACATTATGGAAGGACCTTCGCAGGATGTGCTTGTGATTGAATGGGAAGGACAAAGTGCAATGATACCATTTGTTAAGACTTTTGTACTAGAGATGGATTTTGACAAAGGGAAGATGGTCATTCAGCCGATTGAGGGACTTATACCATGGTTATAAATTGCTTGACCACATTTCCTGAATTTGTTGGGTCGATAAGAGAATACTCAATGGTACGTAGGGCATATGAGAAAAACTTGGTTGATATTCGGACCTATGACTTGAGAGACTATAGCTTAGATCCCAACCGAAGAACAGATGATTATCCTTACGGTGGAGGACAGGGTATGTTGATGACCTGCCAGCCAATCGTAGATGCACTACAAGATGTTAAGGAAAAAGGCAAGGTTATTTATTTATCTCCTCATGGACAAACTTTGAATCAAGAAAAACTAAAATCTTTAGCTACATTGAGCGAGATAACAATTCTTTGCGGACATTATGAAGGTGTGGATCAAAGGGTCATTGACCATTATGTGGACGAAGAAATTTCAGTTGGAGATTATGTCCTAACTGGTGGTGAAATACCTGCGATGCTTCTCATTGATGGTATTGTTCGATTGTTGCCAGGTCTATTACGAACGGAAACTTCCTATGAAGAAGAATCTTTTTATCATGGACTATTGGAGCATTCCCAATATACTCGTCCGTATAATTTTAGAGGACTAAAAGTTCCAGATATACTTTTGTCTGGACATCATGAGAAGGTTAAGGAATTTAATTTAGATAATGCAATCATTCAGACATTGAAGCGTAGACCTGACTTAATTGATAAGATATTGAATGATGTGCTCACAGATGAAACAATAAAAGAACGTATACAAAAACTCAGAAAGGAGGATCCTAATGAATCTTATTGATGCTATTAATCAAGAACAACTTAAAAAAGATATTCCTGCATTCAAAGTAGGGGACACAGTGCAAGTGCATTACAAAGTTGTAGAAGGAACAAGAGAGAGAATTCAGATTTACGAAGGAACGGTCATCAAACGTCAAAACGGTGGAAACAGAGAAACCTTTACTGTTAGAAGATTGTCTTATGGCGTTGGTGTGGAAAGAACTTTCCCTGTGCACTCACCAAGAATTGAAAAGATTGTTGTAACAAGAAAAGGACGTGTTCGTAGAGCAAAACTTTATTATCTAAGAAAACGTCAAGGAAAGGCAGCTAAAGTTAAAGAGCAAAAATATTAATCAAAATGATAGTTAGATGTTTT
>JAUNVC010000057.1 GCA_030537875.1 Tissierellia bacterium
AATCAATACCCAACTGATCTAAAAGCTGTCCGAAAGTCGTGCCTTTGGGAACATCTAAGGTGTATGGTGCATTTTGATTTCCGTCTTTTAATTGTAAACTCTTTAGATGTTCCCCAGTAATCTTTACTGTGACTAGGTCTACTTTAAACCTTGCAAATAAAGGCGGTGTATCAGAACCCTTTGTGGGGATATTATTCATGTCTGGTGTTATATAACTTTCAAGATCTAAACCTTCAAATGAATATTCTATGAATGTCATATTTTCTTCGTTATAGGACAAACGGTATCCATTGCTTGCCAATTCATCTTGGAATTCCAGATACTTTAAATCTTCGTTTCTATCATCTTTTGTATGATAGTAGACGTAGAGTTCTTTAACTTCTTTTTCTTCAGTTCCCGTGTCTTTTAAAAATTGACCTTCTCCTGGTTTAACCACAAGTCTCTTGTTATATCCGTATGGAATTTTCCCATCCGTATAATCATTTTCTGGGTCTTTGATCATAAATCTTTTCACTCTTATTCCTGGAGAAAATGTGCTAAAATCTATCTGGTCCTTCGTATTTTCTATTCTTTCACTCGGATTAAGAGGCTTCCAAGGTGCTGAGTTGATCGGACTTTTGTAAAAATTGCCATCCCATTCAATATGATCAGAATTGGATTTTATTTCAAAATTATCTTTCAAAAATTGAAGTAACTCTGAGTTTGTTACATCATAATCCATTCCAAAGTAAGCACCGATTTCATCAGGTGAACTTAAATCTGTGGCATCGACAGTAAATGACTCAAATCCATCTTTTGCCTTCCTTTTACATGTAAGAAAACTTGTTTCACGAATTGTTCCACCAGCATCTGTGAGCATTACTATCAATTTTGGTAAAGTTTCAAATGGATTTTCTAAAGGCTGTTCATTACGATATAGGCCATGCAAGCGGCTTATTTTTTGTATAATATATGAATTAGGATTCCTAATAGATGATACAACGATTCTTGGAGCAATTTGCTTAACAGCTATCCCTAAGGTATGACTTATTGTATAGTCGTTTATATCTTCGTATATTTGACCAAAGTTTCCATCGAAGTATGTTATAGCATTTACTGTAAAAGATACACCAATCGCTTCATATCTGGTATTGGGCAGTTGATAGTTAGTACCTTGCCATTGTATTTTGTCTTGCAAATTCGGTTTTACATGGTTATCTAAAAATTCCTGAATCGTTGTTCCCTTCCAAAAAATCATTTCTTTTTTAAAATTACAATCAACCTCATCTACATCGACAAATTTTAGTTCAGCATCTCCAGGCAAAACATACCCTTCTCCCTCGTTCCATCCTGCTAACGGAGCATTAAATATGAGAAATTGTTCTGTAACATAATCCGCATTAGAAGTAATTGTCTCATTTACAATATTGCTCCATTTTTTTGCTACAACGGTTGTATATACTTGATCTCCATCTGTGATTGTTGGGTGATTAGTAAAGCATGCTTCCGTATAAGGTTGACCATTCACCGCAAAAGTTTCGTGCTGTAGAGCAACATAAAGTTTATCATCTGTTTTACTCTTAGGAACAAAATCTTTGAGCTGTGTCCAATTCGTAATATTTTTACTGATATATATCTTGAGTTCTTGGTGTTTCCCAGGGAATGTACCGCTTTCCAAATATCCCTTTGGAGCAGCCTTAAAAATGATTTCCCGATAGCTATCATCAGGTCTAATCACAGGCTTTTTTGGATCAACTACGATGATGTCTTTTTCATGCATTGAGTTTTCATCATACTTTGCATTTATGATCTTATTGTTTTCATTAAATTTTTGTATTG
>JAUNVC010000004.1 GCA_030537875.1 Tissierellia bacterium
GGGCTGGTGCACCTTCAGGGACTCGAACCCTGGGCCCACTGATTAAGAGTCAGTTGCTCTACCATCTGAGCTAAAGGTGCAAAAAAATAGTACGGTTTATTGTAACATTATTTATTTTGAAAATCAATAGAAAATTAAAAAAACAGGAGGAATACAATGAATATTGAAGAAAAAGTTGTGGAGCGTCTGATCCGTTATGCGAAGGTCTATACCACCTCGGATCCTGAGAGTGAATCGGTGCCAAGCACGGCAAGGCAAATGGATCTGGCAAAGCTTTTGAAACAAGAGATGGAAGAGATGGGGCTTTCCGTTACGCTAACGGACCAGTGTTATCTTTATTCCAAGGTGCCTGCCAACAAGGATGGATTGCCTGCCATTGGACTGGTAGCCCATATGGATACAGCACCCGATCTTACCGGAGAAAATGTAAATCCCCAAATTCACGAGAACTATGATGGTGGAGACATTGATTTGGCAGGAGATGGTACCTACATCCTATCGCCCAAAGATTTTCCCGAATTGAAAGAGAAGGTTGGTAAAACTTTGATTACAACAGACGGAACAACCCTTTTGGGATCCGATGATAAAAGCGGTATTGCCGAAATTTTGACGGCCGTCGAATATCTTTTGGCCCACCCGGAAATAGAACATGGGGATATTTGTATTGGATTTACGCCCGATGAAGAAATTGGCCGTGGTGCAGATTTCTTTGATGTGGAGGGCTTTGGTGCCGATTTTGCTTACACCATTGATGGAGGTGCCATCGGAGAGATTGAGTATGAGAACTTTAACGCAGCCGGTGCCAAGATTACCATCAAGGGAAGAAATGTCCATCCCGGTTCGGCCAAACTTAAAATGAAGAATGCGCTAATTTATGCCTTTGAACTTTTTTCCATGCTTCCCGTATTTGATCGTCCGGAGCATACGGAAGGTAGAGAAGGGTTCATTCACTTGAATGATTTGAATGGAAATGTGGAAGAGGCGGAGATGATTTTCATCATCCGTGACCATGATCGCGAGAAATTTGAAGCGAAGAAAGAATTGCTCAAAGCGACCTGTGAATTTATGCGCAAGAAACATCAAATTGAAATTGACCTCGACATGAGCGATAGTTATTATAACATGAGAGAGGTTATAGAAAAGGATATGGCTCCTGTGGACTTAGCAGTGAAGGCCATGGAATCTGTTGGAGTGGAACCAAAAATTTCCATCATTCGTGGAGGAACCGACGGAGCACAGATTTCTTATAAGGGACTGCCATGCCCCAATCTCTTCACCGGCGGATATAATTTCCATGGAAGATATGAATATGCCGTCATTGAGGAAATGACCAAGGCTGTGGAGACCATCATAGCCATCCTTAGGAGATAAGATGAATCGTTACCATCGTGGGTTTGCTCTTTTTCTTGCCCTATGTTTTCTTGTCGTTGGATGTATGTCTGGAAAGAATGAAGAGCCCAAGGACGTGGATGACGGTAAGGAAGAAGCGCCTGTAATAAAAGATATAGGAAGACGATTGTCCGTGGACGAAACCACTCTCAATGTGGGAGTTTCTTCTATACAAGGGGTCATCAATCCCTTATATGCTCAGACAGAAGGAGATAAAGCCGCTTCTTATCTTGCTTTTCTTCCGCTGTTGGCCCGCAATAGAGACCTAAGTCTCAACCTTCATCGATCCCTATTGGAGTCCATTGAAAATCAAGAGGGGAAGTTGCGTTGTACCTTGAAGGACAATGTGCGCTGGTGGGATGATACACCGGTGACTTCCTATGATGTGCTTTTTTCCCTACAACTCATCCTAAGTCCCTATTATCAAGGAGAGTATCTAAAGGGAGCACTCTTTGAGTTGGAAGGAGCCAAGGACTTTTGGGCAAGAAAAGCTGAGGGTATCAAAGGATTTGAAATCGAAGATGACAAGCATTTTACACTACATTTTAAACGGTTGAGCTCTGCTGTCTATGAAGCCTTGGAGTTTCGTCCCATTCCAGCCCATTACTATCAACGTGCCTATCTTCATGAAATCTATGACCTCCATAGCACTCCCATGGGCAATGGGCCATATACAATAGAAAAATACGAAGAGGGACAATATGTTCATCTTCGTCGCAACGACTTTTATTTTAGAGGAAAGCCTGTCATTGAAGATATCTACCTTAGAGATTTGAGGCAAGAGGACATCATCAATGAGTTGGAACTTGGAGAGTTGGACTTTATTTCCTTTTATCCAGAGGGTCTTATGGTGGACACGGACATTCTAAAAGAAAATTATGACAGTTATACGACCATTGAAAATAGGGTCATCAATCTTCAGCTAGGCTCTTCGGGTGTGCTTTATGATGTGAATTTACGTCGCTATCTCCTGTCTCTTTTCCATGGATTATCACAAGACTTTGGAGTTTCGGTGCATAGGAGCAATCGTGACATTTCCTTTGTCAATCGCTTTGGCTCGGAACCATTTGAAACACCAGTGGTTCAGGAAGATGCGGTGGAGGGATTGGAGCGGAGAGAGGATGGACTCTATTTACAGGGAGAGCCACTGAAAATCTACCTTTATACCACGGGAGAAAATTTTCTCCGGCCGATTGTGGAGTATGTTTCTCATCGGTGGACTGAGGCCGGGATCCGGGTAGAAGTGGTAGAAAAAAATCAATATCTCTTGGAGGATGCCTTGATTGAAGGTGCTAATGTTGGTGAAAACATGGCCATTCTATCCATTCACAATCATGGAATACGTCCAGACTTTACAAAGAATTTCAGCGGATTGGCAAGGGGCAGATTCTTAGGACTCCATTATGAAACCTTCAATGCCTTTCTTGCAGACACCATCATGGAAGAAGAACAGGACAGTGCGAAAATTCAGTATGCAGAATTGACCAAGTTTCTCCATGAATCGGGGTATATCCTTTCCTTTGGAAGTCCTAAGAGCAAAACCTATGTACGGAAGAACTTAAAAAACATCCAGCAAACGGAATTTTTTAATTGGTATGAGGGGGATGTTGGAAATATCCATTGGAAAGTTGAGAAGAATCAAAAAGAAGTGCCATAGGCACTTCTTTTTTTGAAATTTTATGGATTAAATATATCCACAGCTTCATTGTTCTCTTCTTCATCGTGAGTAGGTTCTTCTTCCTCTTCCGGCGAAGGTTCACCCTCTTCGTCATGATCATGGGTGGTAGGGGGAGCATTATAGTTTTCATCTCTTGGAGAACTATGATTCTCACCATTTTCCTCGTCCTGAGGATCAAAGATATCAATGAACTCTGGAACTGTGTTTTCTTCGTTGTGAATATCACAGGTTTTCACAGGAACTTGATATTGATAGTCGGAGGGTACGACACCGGAATGTTCTTCTGGATCATAGGGTGGAGTTCTTTGGACCATGACCCTGGTTTCTCTCAGATCCTTGGGACAATATTCATTGGCGAGCATACCAGATTCTGTACAAATTTCCACTTCCACATGGGCTTCACAGGGTTCTTTGGGCTGGGTTCCATTGATGAAGATGTCGGTTCGAATGGTACCCTGTGGGTCTTCCGAACAAAGTTCTGTGGGGACCTTTCCTGATTGATTACAGAAGGTAGCTTTCACAATTCCTTCCGGCATGGGGAAGTTGGGTTTTGATTCCAACCCCTCATGGATGGTCTTCATAAAATACTGCCAAAATTGGGCGGCCACCATGGAGTTTTTATTGAGTCGCACTCTCGGGGAGTCGTTTCCAATCCAAGTACCTGCCACATAGTAGTTAGTAAATCCAACAAACCATAGGTCAGCGGTATGCTGTGTTGTTCCCGTTTTCCCGCCCACGGCTTGGCCTTGGATGGCGGCTCTTGTTCCGATACCATGGGTAACAACAGAGCGCAAAATATCTTTCATGATATAGGCCACCTGTGGACTTGTGACTTCCACTGGTTCCACCGGATTTTCTAATAAGATATTGCCATCCCGATCCACCACCTTGGTGTAGGAGATGGGTCGATTGAAAAATCCCTCATTGGCAATGGAGCCAAAGGCTGCGGTGATGGCAAGGGGGGTCAGACCATTGGTCATACCTCCCAGGGCCAAACTCGACAGGTTTTCATCGTTGTACTTGGGGTCCTCCGAAGAAGTGACAAAGGTGTCGCGATCGGGATGGGCCACGTTGATGATGCCCATTTTTTCTAAGTAGGGTTTCACGGTGGGGATGCCCACCTCGTTTAAAACTCTTACGGCACTGACGTTGATAGACTGTTCCACTGCATAGCGCAAGGTATGTTTTCCCCGATATCCCAGATACCAGTTTTGGGGCCATACCTTTCCATTGACATAGAAGGGTATGTCATCAATGGAGGAGCCGGCAGTAAAGTTATTGGCCAGTGCAGGCAAGTAGACGGAGATGGGTTTGATGGCTGAGCCCGGTTGACGAGAACTTCCGGTGGCTCGGTTTAAAATACGGTTTCCGTCCTGATCTCGTCCGCCGACCATGGCCAAAATATGACCGGTGCGGTAGTCGACGAGAACCGTTGCACTTTGTGGTTGCACCACACCCTTGGTGTTGATGTAGACCTGTGCTTTGTCAATGTGTAAATACTTGTCAACGACGGTGAATAGGCCTTCGTGCTTTTCCAAGGCTGCTTTGGGAATAATGACTTTACCTTCGCTTCTGGTGAATTCTCCTTCTCCAAAGGGGAGGCTTCCCACCGTATGACTGACCAAGTTTTTCTCATCGTCAATGGTATAATAATCTAAAATATCAATATTGTTTTTGTAAGGTTGGAGTTTGACCGATTGGAGGACAAGATCTCCATTGTCTTGGTAGGTAAATTCATCGGGTGCAAGGTAGATATGCCCTTCCTGGGTAATCATATTGTCCTTATTGAGATAGACAAATTTTCCCTTATCATCGACAATGTTGCCGTAGGCATCGGCTTTGATGTCGAGGAGAATGGGTCCCTTTAAGTTGGCGGGGTCGCCCAATAGGATGCTGGTAAAATTGCGATAGGCCTCTTCCAAAGCCTTTTGTTTTGCCACATCAATGGTACAATAAATTTTAAGGCCACCGTAGAATAACTCATCCTGTGCACGTTCCTTGGTCCAACCAAATTTATCCATCAGTCCTTGTACGACATCGTCTTTTGTGTAGTCTGCCATGTAGTTGGTGATGTCAGAGGACTTTTTTTGTCCGGGTTTGAGAAGGGTCTTGGGGTCAATCTTCATGGCTGCATTATATTCGGCTTCATTTAAGCTACCATTCTTTTTCATTTGCCGCAAGACAATGCGCATTCTCTTTTCATTTTCAGGGTTATATACTTGGATATAGGTTTGTCCGTGGATATCTACCTGACCCACCTTGTACATGGTCTCCGGATCGTAGTCCTTGGGAAGCACGCGCATATAGGGTGGATAGATATTGGGGCTCTTCGCAATGGCGGCAAGCATGGCCGATTCCACCGCATTTAGTTTTTCCACATCCTTTGAGAAATAGGTCTGGGCCGCCTCTTGAATTCCATAGGCATTTTGTCCCATACTTACACGGTTCAAATAGGCTTCCAAAATTTGGTCTTTGGAGAGCTTTTTTTCCAATTCTATGGCAATCCGTGCCTCTGTCAATTTTCTTTTGAGTGTCCGCTCTGGAGTCAAATAGGTGTTTTTCACCAACTGCTGTGTGATGGTGGAAGCGCCTCTTGTTTCCCCATAGAGGAAGGTGTCCCTAAGACTGGCCATGATACCAATGGGAGAGATACCGATATGCTTAATAAACCGTTCATCTTCAATGGCGATAAAGGCATTTTTCGTTACGGCTGGGATTTTTTCGATTCCCACCATGGTTCTATATTCTGGTGTTTCAATTTTTTCTATGAGATGTTCGTTCAAGTCATATATGAAGGAGGTTTCACTGAGATCCTTACTAATCACTCTAGGATCCACTTCCTTGACCTCTTCCATTATGCGAACTCCTGCCAAAGCAAAGATCGTGCCAAACACGATGATAATCAGCAAAGCAATCAAAATAAAGTACCGTAGAATTTTCACTGGTGTGATGCTCATATTTCTGTGTTGCATGGAGTTCCTCCTTTCGTTAGACGACCTTATTATATCATATTTCACCAAAGAATTCACCTCTCATTCCATGACTTGTTGAGATGATGTCGGGTAGAAAGATATAGGGCTTTTTTGCCATACAGTGCCACCTGTCGACAGACAGGCAATTATATGCTATACTAAAAGAAAAGAGATTGAAAAGAGGGAAATATGGATTTCGATCAAACGATGAAATTTAATGCCAATATTGAACAAACTATGGAGCCGAGAGAAATTTTAGAGACGGTATATGATGCGTTGAAAGAAAAAGGGTATAATCCCATCAATCAAATCATAGGGTATATGCTTTCAGGGGATCCCACCTATATCACGAGCCATAAAAATGCGAGAGGTATTATCATAAAGATGGAACGGGATGAAATACTGGAAGTGATTCTAAGAGAGTACTTACAGCTGGAGGATAAATGAGCGTCATAGCCTTGGATGTGGGAGACCAATCAATTGGTGTAGCCGTCAGTGACCCAACGGCTACTTTTGCGTTGCCACTTTGCACCATCAAGAGACGGTCTAAGGCGGAAGATGTGACAGAAATTTCCCGCATTATAGAAGAGCGAACCATAGAGACCATGGTGGTAGGATTGCCTTTAGATTTACAAGGTAAGCCAGGACCACAAGCCAAGAAAGTGAAGAATTTTATTACGTTTTTGAAACGACGTATAAATCTTCCGGTCATCTTTATCGACGAACGATATACAACACAGATGGCTGGCAGAGCCATGATTGCCATGGGAATTAAAAGAGGAAAAGAAAAGGGTATAGAAGATGCTTTGGCAGCATCCTATATTTTAGAGATGTATTTAAAAAAATCAGGAGATGACTAATGCCTGAAACATGGAGTTTTACAGATGAGTTTGGACAAAGGATTGAATTCATTGTCCAAGCTCGGTTTTATGTGTGCGGCCAAGAGTATGTGGCCATGAGAAGATTGGATAGAATCAATGAAGAACCCGTATTTTTTCGGGTGGAGGTAGGAAGCGAGGGTCAGGAACGACTGATGCCTCCCCTTTTTAGTGAAAGAGAAGAAGTGGAAAAGACCTATCTCGGAATGGATACGTTAGTACATTAGGAGGTAAATTTGTCTAAAGTTAATACATTGAATATTGTGGCCTTAGGAGGGCTACAGGAAATTGGAAAAAATATTACAGCATTTGAATATAAGGATCAAATTGTTATTGTGGATTGTGGGATGACCTTCCCCACCGTGGAGATGTTGGGAGTGGACATTGTCATTCCCGATTTTCAATATTTGGAAAAGAATCGTTCAAAGATTAAGGCGCTTCTCATCACCCATGGTCATGAAGACCATATCGGTGCCATCCCCTACTTTTTAAAGAAAATTCAAGTTCCCATTTATGCGACACGGCTTACGGCCGCTCTTATTACCAACAAGTTGAAAGAGCATAAGATTGAGCCCGATATGCATATTGTCAATTATGGAGATACGGTGAACTTGGGACCCTTTAAAGCAGAGTTTATCTGCATGGGTCACTCCATCCCCGATACGGCGGCGATTATTCTTCACACCCCGGTGGGCATCATCGTTCACACGGGAGATTTTAAAGTGGATTATACCCCGGTGGATGGGGACGTGATTGATCTAGGGCGTTTGGCTGAAGTGGGAAACAAGGGAGTAGCCCTTCTATTGGCCGATTCCACCAATGTGGAGCGGCCGGGATTCACACTGAGTGAGTCCACCATCGGGGAAACCTTTATGGATCTTTTCAGTAAGGCCGATGGGCGTATCATTGTGGCCACCTTTGCCAGCAACGTCCATCGGGTCCAACAGATTATCACGGCGGCAGAAAAATATGGTCGCTATGTGGCACTTTCGGGTAGATCCATGCTCAACGTGGTGAATACCGCCAATGATTTGGGGTATTTGAAGATGAATCCCAAGACCTTGATTGATATTCGTCAAATTCAAAAATACCCAGAAAATAAGGTCTGTCTCATTACCACCGGTTCTCAAGGGGAACCCATGTCTGCCATGACCCGGATTGCCATGGGAGAGCATAGAAATATCAAGCTAAACGAAAGAGATACGGTTATCATCAGTGCCCACCCCATACCGGGCAATGAGGATTCGGTTTCGGTGATCATCAATAAGTTGATGGAGCAGGGTGCCAAGGTCATCTACGACAAATTGGCTGATGTCCACGTTTCAGGTCACGCTTGCCAAGAGGAGTTAAAGCTTATTCACACCTTGGTAAAGCCCAAATTCTTTATGCCGGTCCATGGAGAAACGAGACATTTGCTGACCCACAAAAAATTGGCCATGCAGTTGGGGATGCCGGAAGAAAACATTTTTGTGCAGGGCATCGGTGATATGATGGAACTGACCAAAAAATCCATGAAGCATGTGGGTTCCGTACCCCACGGAAGTTTGCTGGTCGATGGACTGGGTGTGGGCGATGTGGGTAACATCGTACTCAGAGATCGAAAGCACCTTTCGGAAGATGGACTGATTGTTGTTGTCATGGCCATCAACGAAGAGTATAATGAAATCATGGCTGGACCGGATATTTTCAGCCGTGGCTTTGTCTATGAAAAGGAAAATGAAGACCTTTTAGAAGAGGCATTGCAACATGTTAGAAAGGTGGTCCGTCGTTTTACAGATAAAGAAGAAATGACGGATATCAATACCATGAGAAACACCATTCGAGATGAACTGAGAAAGTTCATTTACAATAAGATCAAGAGAAATCCCATGATCTTACCCATTATAATGGAGGTATAGATGAATAAGATAGATACAAAATACATTACCAAAGCAGGAATTATTGCTGCCATGTATGTGGTTCTTGTCATGGTGCAAACGGCACCGGTGGCGAGTTTGACCTTTGGACATATTCAATTACGACTGGCAGAGGGGCTGACCATTCTACCCTTTGTAGAAGCGGCAGCTGTCCCCGGTTTATTTGTAGGATGCCTTTTGAGCAATCTCTTCTTATCTTCTCTTTCCGGTTTTGGTTTGGTAGATATCTTGGGAGGATCACTGGTCACCTTGCTGGCTGCCTATTTGACGAGAAAGGCAAAGACCAAGTACTTGGCCATGCTCAGCCCCATTCTTTTGAACGGAATCCTCGTCAGCATTTGGGTTAGTTACTTTACCAACATTTCCTATCCTCTCACCGTCCTAACGATTATGGGAGGAGAGGCCATTGCCGTGTTCGTCTTTGGTGGAATGGTATTGTATGCCTACGAACATTCGAAGATTTTTAGGAGGTTTTAAAACATGATACGTCTACGGAAGGGCGCAGTGATCACCATCGTGGTGCTTATCCTCGTGCTCCTAGGCTTCTTTGTTGTGAAGGGGTATTTTGCAAAAATGTATGAACCCATGGATGCAAAAGACACCACACCCATAACCATTACCATTCCCAAGGGTAGTTCCGTGGGTCATATTGCATCTATTTTGTATGAAAATGGATTGATTCGCAATGGTACATTTTTCAAAAAAAGAGTGACGAAACTTGGAAAGGATAAGGAATTTCGGAGTGGAGATTTTGAACTTTCCCGTTCCATGTCGGTCAACGAGATGATTGAGCTCATGACCTTAAAACCTGTGGAAGTGGAAGAAGAGGGCATGAAGCTTGTCATTCCAGAAGGGTTTGAGCGTCGGCAGATTGCTGCTCGTATTGAGGAAAAGGGCCTCGGCTCCAAGGATGTTTTTTTGGACCTCACCTCCAACAAGAATCATTTCGACGGTGCATTTGAGTTTTTGAGCCAGCTCAAAGACGGACAAAGTTTGGAGGGATATCTTTTCCCTGCGACCTATGAAATTGCCCCCGGCACATCGGAGGAGGACATCATACGAAAGATGTTAGAGGCCTTTGAAATTCGCTATAAAAAATACATGGAGGGTCAAGAATATCACGGCTTAAGCTTACATGAGATGATTGTCCTTGCCTCCATCATTGAAAGAGAAGCCGTCATCGATGAGGAACGTCCCCTTATGTCGGCCTGTTTCTATAATAGAATGAAAGAGGGGATGCCCCTTCAATCCTGTGCAACGGTTCAATTTATCTTGGGTGAGAGAAAACCCAATTTGACCCACAAGGATTTGGAGATTGACTCTCCCTTTAACACTTACAAATATCAAGGATTACCACCAGAGCCCATCGCAAGCCCGGGAATGAAAGCCATCGATGCTGCCATGCACCCGGCCGATGTGACCTATAAGTTCTTTGTACGGACCGGTGAGGATGGATCTCACACCTTCAGCAATACCTATGAGGAACATTTGAAAGCGAAGGAGAATATGAAATAATGGTAGAACTTCTTGCTCCAGCAGGAGATCTCGAACGATTAAAAACAGCGTGCATTTACGGAGCTGATGCGACCTATGTCGGTGGCATCAGCTTTGGTTTGCGGAAAGGTGCCACCAATTTTAATCATGACCAATTAAAAGAAGCGGTGCAGTTTACCCACTCTCTAGGGAAGAAATTATATGTCACCATGAATATCATTCCCCACGATGGGGATTTGACAGGATTGACCGAATACATAGCATTCTTGGATTCTATCCACGTAGATGCAGTCATTGTAAGTGATCCGGGTATTTTCATGGAGGTAAAACAAAATAGCAACTTGGAGATTCACATCTCCACCCAAGGGTCAGTGACCAATGCACCTACGGCAAATTTCTGGCACAATTTGGGTGCTTCGAGAATCGTGCTGGCAAGAGAACTCACCTTAGAGGAAATACGTCATATACGAAGGCATACACCGGATAGCTTGGAGTTGGAGGCCTTTTGCCATGGAGCCATGTGTATGAGCTACTCGGGAAGATGTCTTATTTCCAGCTACATGACAGGAAGAGATGCCAATCGAGGAGATTGCGCCCATCCCTGTCGCTATAAATACCATCTCATGGAGGAAAAAAGACCGGGAGAATATTTTCCCATAGAGGAAACGGAAGGTGGCACCTATCTGATGAATTCCAAGGATTTAAAGACCATATCCTTTGTGGATCAACTCATAGATGCCGGCATCCATTCCCTCAAAATTGAAGGACGGATGAAAAGTTCTTTTTATGTTGCCACGGTGTTACGTGCCTATCGCAGGGCCGTGGATATGTATTTAAAAAATCCAAAAACCTATGTCTTTGAAGAGGAATGGGATCGAGAACTTACCATGAGCAGTCATCGGCCCTTTACCGATGGATTTTATCATGGCAATCCCAAAGAAGACGGCCAATTTCCCAAGGACTCGGCCTCTCTTTCTTCCGCCCAATATAAGGCCGATGTACTCCGTGTGGATCGGGAAGAACAGAGGATGTATATCTCGTTGAAAAATGGAATCAACGAGGGCGATATCTTAGAAGTCATTGGGCCAAAATATTTCACTCGAACCTTTACGGTGGAAGATTTGAGAGATGCAGAAGGTCTCTCGGTGGAAAGAGCCAACATCCCCAACAGTACGTATAGTTTTATTTATGATGGCGAGGATGTGGAACACTCTTTTATACGAAAGGTGGTAGAAAAATGAAGGAACCATTTATCATAGGGATTGCAGGTGGAAGTGGCAGTGGAAAGACGACGGTCATAGACCAACTGCGAATGGATCTTCCCAAAGTCCATGTTTCTATATTGAATCAGAGAATGTATTCCAAGCAGGAAGAAGAAAGAAAAGACGAGGGAATTTCTCAAAACGAAGAACATCCCCTCTGGTATGACTTGGATGCCTTATCTCGAGATTTGGAGGCCTTGCGTCGGGGAGAAACCATTGAAAGAAAGTCCCTGGATGCTTCATCAATGGTCGAAGAAACTTGGACCATCGAGCCCAAGGAAGTGATCCTTGTGGAGGGGAATCATATTTTATCCTCAGAACATATACGTTCTCTCTTGGATTTGAAAGTTTTCATCGACACCTCTTCGGATGTGCGACTCATCCGTCTTATCTTGAGAGAAATACAAAAGGGAAGCCACATAGAGAGTCTTCTTTTGGAGTATATGACCAGGGGCAGAAAGAATCACGAGGCCTTTGTGGAGCCTACGAAAAAATTTGCGGACCTCATTCTTCCCGAAGGAGGAAAGAATGTGATGGCTCTCGATGTTCTTTCCAGCGCCATCAAGCAAAGATTGGAGAATATATATGATGAAGACCTCGAGAAGTGTGAATGATTTTCTTGCCTTCCATCAAATGGTGGAAGGGGTGGAGTGGGGGAAATTTCAAGAAGCCCTAGAGGAAAAGGAAGCGAAACGGGTGCTTACAAAAGATAATTCTGGATGGATGAAAAAAGCAGAAGGCATTCTCTTTATTTGTTTTGACCGCACACCGTCTCAAGAAGATATACGCGCCATGGAAGAGCTTCATGGCCCTTTTTTATATGATGTAGAACGGAAAAAGGATGGACAAAGATTGGACATCAACGATTGGGAGATGCTTTTATTGTGGGCCAAGGAAAGACGGGCCACCGACATCCATGTGGAACCGAAAAAGCATACTTTAATCATCCGTTTTCGTATCGATGGAGTTTTGGAAAAAATCTATGAGGGTCCCAAGGAGGACACCTTAATGAATATCATCAAAGTGCAAAGTCATATGGATTCACTGGGAACTGAAATGCAAGATGGGTCGCTGGTGTATAAGGACTTGGTGATCCGATCCAATATCGTGCCAACCATCTATGGAGAAAAGGCAGTCCTTCGTTTGTTAAACAATGATAGCCCGGATCTTCGTTTGGAGTCCCTGGGATTTCCAAAAGATGTTGCGAGAGAATATGAACAGCACGTGAGAAAGGCCGGTATTCATCTCGTTTGTGGTCCCACCGGGAGCGGAAAGAATACAACCCTCCACGGTGTCATTCGGAGCCTTCCCTGTGAAACACAGAATGTGGTTTCCATTGAAAATCCTGTGGAATATCAGTTTGAGCCCATCACGCAGTTGGAAGTCAACGAGGCCAAAGGACGGACCTTTTCCAAACTGCTTCGCTCCGTTCTTCGCCAAGATCCGGACATCTTATACATTGGAGAGATTCGTGATGAGGAAACGGCGAGGGTTGCCTTTCGATCGGCACTGACGGGGCATGTGGTATTTTCCACCTTACACACAAAAAATGTATCTTCTACCATGGACCGACTACGGGATCTGGGCGTTCCTTCCTATGGGATTGACAATGGTTTGCGCTCCATTGTATGCCAACGATTGATTCCCCGTTTATGTCCCCATTGTCGAGAAGAAAATCATGGGAAATGGGAGGCCAAGGGATGTGGACACTGTGTGGGAGGATATCGAGGAAGAATTGGAATTTTCCATGTGACCCTTTTTCCCGGGGGAGAAGATGTTTCTATGAAAAAAGGAGAGCCTAGAGTCCTTTTGGATTATCAAAGGTCGGCCCAGCGATTGTTGAAAGAGGGCATCATTGACGAAGCCATCTACGGAGGAATCCATGATTTATAGATACATGATAAAAACAAGCCATGGATGGCGCGGAGGTTTGGTGCAAGCCACATCCTGGGAAAAAGCTCGGCAGGTCAAACCCCATGCCTATCTCATCCGGCCATTGTTCCAACGTAAGGAGGAACCGGAGGCCTTTCTTTGGGCCATAGGAATTTTGACAGAGCAGGGATGTACCCTTTATGAAGCCTTGAGTCTATTGGCTCAATCCAAAGAGTTTCGCAGAGATCACAAGAAAATTTTGGCGATGCGACGTTCCATGGAGCAGGGGAAAACCTTCTCAGAAGGTATGAGAGAACATATGAATCTCTCACCATTTATCCTTGGATATGTGGAACTTGCAGAGTCTACGGGAAAGATATCCCACAGTTTGGAAACCATAGAAACCTATTTGGAACGTAGGAAAGAAGTTCGAAGAAAGGTACGGGATGGATTGAGCTATCCTTTGGTGCTTTTGTGCATGAGTATTCTCATGCTTTTTGTTCTTTCCTCTTTGGTGTTTCCCGTATTTAAAGATCTCTTCGCAAGCTATGGTGCTAGTCTTCCCCTATTGACCAGACTTACCATGGCCTTTGCCAAGGGAGTCTCTAGCTATGGTATCTATCTTCTTTTTGCCATCCTTTTGTCCTATGGTATCTTCCAGTGGTGTAAGATTTACTATCCTAGGCTTGATGTTTGGATGGAGAGAAGAAAGTATGAGGGGTGGAAGGGGTTTCTATATAGAGAAGCCTTTTATGAAGATTTTTTTCGGAAGCTTTCCATGGTCTACGGGTATCATAAAAACATTGTAGAATCTTTGGACATTCTTGTACGAACGGAAGAAAATGTCTATATCAAAGAAAAGCTCCAACAATTTCTCCCGGCCATGGAAGAGGGAGCTACTTTTCGAGCCACGGCATCAAACTCCGGTCTTTTTTCCGAAAATATTCTTGCCCTTTTGGGAAGTGTACGAACCAGTGGAGTGACCACGGAGGTGGCACGTTCCATCAGCCAATACTATGAGAAGAGGTATCAATACAAGCTCCAACGCTTTCTTGGATGGTTGGGCCCCATCACCGTCACGGTGGCAGGTCTATGTATTGGAACCATGGCACTTAGTTTGTTGCTGCCCCTATTTTCAATGCCATCTATTTTTTAATGTGCTATACTTAACATTTTTGTGAATGAATTGGCAAGTTGTGGTATAGTAGATAGGAAGGATATCAAAAGGAGTATTTGAAGAGGTAAGAAACGGTGAAACAAAAATTTAGTTTTTTTAACAATCTGAGATTTCTTATACGAAATTGGTATAAGAAGGATAGGTTTGGCTCGATGGTAGTCTTCTTGTCAGCAATTATCTCGGTTATTATTCCAATGGTGGATGCTTTCATAACTCGAACAGTTGCTGATTCCATCATTGAAAAAACGGATGTTGATGTATTTGTAAGGACTCTTTTGATTCTATTCGGAGCGTTTATTATTTTAAAAATTCTAAGCGTATGGGCCGAAGAAAGGATTTGGTTTTTTCAAAATAAGGTAAGTATGTTGTATGGAATTGACCTTATGCATTCGGTTATGGACAAGGATCTTATTGATTTTGAAACCACAGGTGGACGTGCCCTTTTTGAAAGGGCAAAGTCATTTGCATTCGATGGAGAACAGGCGGATGGAGCATGGTCAGCAATACGATTTTCAAAGCTGGTGACTTCTTTTGTCGGATTTTTGACCTATACCGTTCTTTTTAGTAAGGTCAGCTATGCACTTATTTTAATTATTATTTCTACTTCTTGTATTGCCTATTATTTACAAGACAGGCTTATAAGATTTGGAGATAAAACTGCCGATGAGATGTCGGGTGAAGAAATGAGACTCTATTATCTTTACAGAGTTGCAAGCGACTCAAGAGCTCAAAGAGAGGTTAGGCTGGGGAGGGCATTCGAATGGATCTATGATTATCTTCATGCCTTTTCGGAAAAGTATTATTCCATTCTGAGAAGATATACCAATAGAGCCGGCATATCAACAGGTCTTGAAGCCATCCTCGGCTTTATAAGAGATATTGCTACATATTATATTTTAGTCAAGAGTGTCATTTTAAGGGAAATGACAATAGGTGATTTTATTTTTTACTTAACTCTTGTGGTGGGTTTTTCAGAATGGCTAAATCGATTTACAGGGCATATAAGCAGTCTGAAGAGAATTTCTATCTCTTGCGGAAAGTACAGAGAGTTTATCATGGATGATAAGATAAAAGAGAAAAAGCCTGAGGTGGAATGGATTGAGACCATAGAATTTAAAGACGTTTCTTTTTCGTATCAAAATGGTGTACGGATTCTAAAAAATATCAATTTAAAATTAAAGAGGGGTGAGTCGGTTGCTATTGTAGGTGAAAACGGTGCCGGCAAAACCACTTTGATTAAGGTGCTTTCTGGACTATATAGTCCCACCGCAGGGAATATCTTCATAAATGGAAAACACATGGATACTTTTTCTCTGCCATCCATTTATGAGAGAATAAGTGTTCTCTTTCAAGATTATTTTTTGCTTCCGGGAACTTTACTTGATAATGTGGATAACCATACAAGAGATAAGAACAGGGCAAAAGAACTTATGGAGAGTCTTGGTCTAAAGTCTAGACTTGATGGGCTAAAAGATGGAATAGAAAGTGATCTGACTGACCTTGAAAACAATAGGCTGGAGGGCTTTTCGGGGGGAGAACTCCAAAAAATATTACTTGTAAAATCCCTTATGAAAAACAGTGATGTACTCATACTGGATGAGCCAACCGCAGCCCTTGATCCAATCAGTGAAGAAAAACTTTATAAGGAATATCAAAGGTTTAGCAAGGGAAAAATTTCGATTTTTATTTCCCATAGAATTACATCCACTCGATTTTGTGACCGAATCATTTACTTGGAAGATGGACAAATTAAAGAATATGGCACCTATGAAGAACTTATGAATTTGAATGGTAAATATAGGAAGATGTTTGATTTACAAGGAAAATACTACAAGGAGCAAAACCGTGAAGAGTATTGATGTATATAAAGATATTTACAAAATCAAAAAGAGTATTTTACCGGTTCTGTTTTTAAATTGTCTGATGCGTGCGATTCAACCATTTGTCTTTATTTTTTTGTCGAGTAAACTCGTACAATATCTGCTGGATGGAAGAGAAATGCTTGACATTCTCATCCTTTCTGTGGTTGGGGCAACGATTTCTGGTATGGTCTATCTCCTAAAGAATATCAGTGAAAATTTGAAAATGGAGTATATGGACTACATAAATTGCAGGGAGAAAAACTTGCTGATCAAAACCATGTTTGACCTTGACTATGAAGATTTCCAAGCCCAAGAGTATCAAGATAAGATTTCAAGACTTAGGCAGGAAACCGATGGGATAGGGGGCATTTATTTTGAAATGCTTTATCAATTCATAGATCTTACAAGCAGTATCTTTACGATTATCATTGTCCTTATTTCGCTGGGTGGATTTTATGGTACATTGAACAAATCAGTAGATATCCCGGTGATTGGTTCAAAGTATTTTCCTATGGTATTGATTGGTATTTTAGTTATTCTATCATTCCTTTTGGTGAACGTTAGAAAAAAGGCGGAAGAAAAAAATGAGGAAGATAGGAAATCTTATTCGATAAAGTATAAAATATATGATTATTATATGAAACTTTTGTCAAACTATGAATCGATGAAACAGATTAAAATTTATGATGAAAAACCATTTATCAAAAACCAACTGAACAACCAATTTGTAAAAGAAGGACTTGCTCTAAATAGGCGTGTAAACATACGAACGGGAGTGACCAAAGCGGTAAATGAGCTATTCCTGACGGGAATGAACATATTGTTTTTACTGGTTCTTGCAGTAAAAGCAAGGGGAGGACTTTTTGGGGCGGATACACTTCTAATCTACTACGGGGCTTTTAGAGAAGCAATGGATGCAATCAAGATTTTCATTGAAACATTGGGGTATCAAAAGGCTTTAGAACCGAAGATAGAAATCCTCTATGACGTTATTCATATGAAATCAACCCGTCATAAAGACGTAGTGAAAGAAAAGGATACGGACTATGCAATTGAAGTGGAGAACCTTTGCTTTTCATATCCCAACAGTGATAAGAACCAGTTAGATGGGATTCATGTAAAGATTAAAGAAGGTGAGAAGATCGCCATTGTGGGAAAGAACGGATCAGGGAAAACGACGTTTATTCATCTTTTGACCGGTCTTTTTAGGCCAACATCAGGAAGGGTGTACATCAACGAAAAAAGTCCGACGCTCCAACAAACCTCGGAAGAAACCGGGGTTGTAAGCCAGGATTTCTTTCTATTTTCCTTTAAGTTGGGAGAAAACGTTGCGACCTCTGTAGAATATGATAGGCAGGCATGCAGGAAAACACTTGACATTGCCGGCTTTAACCAGAAGTATTCTCTCGATTCATATCTCTATAAGGATATCCATGACGACGGTATCGAGATATCTGGTGGGGAGGGTCAAAAAATCGCTCTCGCAAGAGCGCTCTATGGAGAAAAAAATATTCTATTTTTTGATGAACCGACTTCAAAACTAGACCCCAAATCGGAAATGCAGTTGTTTGAACGTTTCAACGAAGTATCCAAAGGGAAAACCGCTCTTTTTGTCTCTCATAGAATGAGTGCTTGTAGATTTGCTGACAGGATTTTATTGTTTGAAGATGGAAAGATTTTGGATACGGGAAGTCACGAGGAATTGATGAAGAGAAGTGAAAAGTATTTCTCCATGTGGCAAGCACAATCAAGATATTTTCAGTAGGATTCTAGGCTTCTTATGGACTTTTATGTTCTTGACCCTATTTTCAATGCCATCTATTTTTGAATGTAATATACTTTTAACATTTTTTGTGGGGAATTTGGGAGGTTCTGTGGTATATAGTAACTATAGTACGATTTAAAAGGAGTATATAGTGAAAAGAAAACTTATTTGGGGATTGGTCTTTCTTCTTCTCGTCGCTGGTATGGGTTTTATCTATATCAATGAACAGCACAAGAAAGAGTGGAAAGAAATAGAGCAAACCCTTCAGTCTCCCAAGGTTTATCAGGGTATATCGGTGGGAGATGTGGATATTTCTGGTCTATTGCCAGAGGATGCTAAGAAAAAAATACTGGAAGCGATACAGAAAACATTGAACCAGAAGGTCATTTTGCAATACCCCGACAAAAAAGAAGAAAAAACATTGGCAGAGTTGGGTTTGGAAGCCCAATGGGAAGATGCTTTTGAAGAGGCTATTTCTTTGGGGCGTTCTGGAGAAGAGCGGGATCGGTATGAGGAAATTCAGAAGGTAAAGGATAGGGGAAAGAATTTTCCCTTGGTTTTTCGTGTCAATCCCAAAAAGATGGAAGCCTACATAGCGAGTCTCAATGAGAGTTTTGGAGATAAACCGGAAAACGCATCCATCGAGTTTGATGAAAACACCTACCATATCATCCCAGGGAAAAATGGCTATTCTTTAAATGAAGAAAAACTTATCCAAGATCTTCAAAAGGCCGTAGAGGCAAAAAAAGAAACCACCATTTTGGTGGAGGGAGAGATGACAGAACCTGAGATTCGTACCGAAGATTTGGAGAGAATCAATGGTGTCATTGGAACCTATACATCGGATTTGGGCAATGGCACCAAGGGAAGAAATTTGAATATTGCCCTGTCCGCCAAAAGAATTTCCAATCGAATCCTTTGGCCCGGAGAAGAGCTTTCCTTCAATGAAGAGATGGGGGATATCACGGTGGCCAATGGATATTATATGGCCAGCACCATCCAAAATGGCCAATATATTGATTCTTTGGGAGGTGGGTTATGTCAAACGTCCACCACCTTATACAATGCTCTCATCCGTGGAGATGTGGAGATTTTAGAACGTCATCCCCATTCCATCCCCGCACCCTATGTGCCCATTGGAGAAGATGGAGCCGTTTGGGTGGGTACCAAGGATTTGAGATTTCGAAACAACTGGGATTTTCCCATTTTGATTATGAGTTCCATTGCCAACAATAAAATTACATTCACCATCTACGGAGATATCCATACAAAAGATTATGATGTGGAAATCTATTCTGTGGTGACTGAAAAAATAGAGTGTGGCCGACAGGAACGCCCCAATGAAGATCTTTTGATGGGAGAAACAAAGGTCATCAAGAAGGGAAGAAATGGGTATCGGGCCCAGACCTTTAAAGTCTACAAAAAAGACGGAGCGGTCATAAAAAAAGTGCCCTATCTCAAGAGCTACTATCCCAAGCAGGATTGGATTGTAGATGTGGGCACAAAGGAGCTTCCCCCCCAAGAGGAGAAGCCCGAAACTGTGGATATATTTGCCGATTAAGGTAGGCGAAGAAGAAAGATTTGAGGTTTCTCTTTTTTCTCCGAGGGAATATGGGCTAAGATGACGTTGTGATCGTGTAAATAAAAGGGGCGGCGAGAGGGTACATTGCCAATGAAGGAAAGGGCAGACCCTTGAAAGGTCCAGATGCTATTGATTCTACCATTATCTTTTTCCAGTTGGACTTCTCCCGCTTTCCATTGGGTAAGTCGGGTAAAGGGGCCATCGATGATTTTGGATCGTAAGCCCGACTGGAGGGAATAGATCATGAATTGTTGTTCCTTGTCTTGCCAAGGATCTTTGAGATATACAAAGCTGTGTTCGTCAAGGAAACGTGGAGAGGTACCTCGGTCAATATATACGGGACGAAAGTCGGTATCATACTTGATGATTTCCCGATTTCCATTTCGTTCCCAAACCATGAGAAAACAATTTTTATGAATGCGAAGATCCAAGAGTTTATGGGCAAAGGTTTGGATGAGCTCAGGACCCCTTGCTCCCATTTTCCATAGGGCCGATTCCCCTGTGTAGGTGGCAAAGTAGAGTTGCCCCTGATGATCCACGGTTAATAGAAAGGGAGGAGGACATTCTCCCAAATCATACTCTTTCACTTGATGATTTGCATTGACGGAAAGAATCCGATGGGGAAGTTCCGAGGAATAGAGATAGAGCATATCCCTTTCCGGATCTGACAGGGATAGATCCCATTGCTGCAATCGATATTGAAGTTTTAAAATTTCCTTTCGGGGTATAGAGTACATGGATAGTTCGCCCTCTGGAGACAAAAACAGGATAGAATCATCATCTATGAGACCAATGATTTCACCGTCATCAATTTTGGAGGAAATATTGGTTTTTTCCAAATGGGTGATATTTTTGTTTGTGACGTCAATAATGGCCGATAGGCTCACCACAGGACTTTCATCGTCCTCTTGAACGATGGTATCAAAATGTAAATTCCAAAACAGGGTGTTGTTGCGCAAAAACAATTTGGTTTCCGATGGAGTGACATTTCCAATGGGAAATTCCTTTCTAATGAGAGAGAGGGCATCTTCCAAATTCAATGGCAGACGAAATTCAGGATAATTGGTTTTTACATGGATTGTATATTTATTTTTTTCATAGGGATTGATGCCTTTTAAGAGCAATTTAAAGCGAGGACGGTAGACTTCGGGGATCACACGACGACTTCCTTTGAGATAGATTGTAATCTCTCGGTCGACCCATTGGATACGGTCGATTTCAACGGTTTTGCAATTGGTCAAGCCGGTGAAGAGAGTCAGCTCTCCCTCTGTCATGGCCGTGGGATGTAAATCCCACATTTCCTTGGCGATGGTAAAGTCCTCGATACGACTCATATCCATGACCTCGTATTCCATTGGATAGCTTTCAGCAGGATTGGATTCATCACGAATGAGAAGATTGCACCCAATAAGACAGAAAGAGAAACATAGTACAATCAAAATAGGATAGAATATAGATTTTTTTTGTAGATTAGACATGATACCCCCCTTTTCATTGTATTCAATTTGGGGGTAGATTACAAGGAGGAGCCATGGAATTTAAATTGCATTCACCATTTCAACCCACGGGAGATCAACCTGAGGCAATCGAAGCATTGGCCAAGGGAATCCAAGATGGACTTCGCTATCAATGTCTCAAGGGCGTGACGGGAAGCGGAAAAACATTTACCATGGCAAATATTATTGAAAAAACCCAACGCCCCACTTTGGTGATTGCCCATAACAAAACCTTGGCCTATCAACTATGTATGGAACTTAGGGAGTTTTTTCCGGAAAATTCCGTGGAATACTTTGTGAGTTACTATGATTATTATCAACCGGAGGCCTATGTTCCAAGCACCGACACCTATATTGCCAAGGACTCCAGCATCAACGATGAAATTGATAAATTACGTCACTCAGCCACGGCCTCCCTTTTTGAACGAAGGGATACCATTATTGTGGCATCGGTGAGCTGTATCTACGGCTTGGGGGATCCGGAGGATTATCTCAGCCTTATGGTGAGTTTACGTCCGGGCATGGAAAAGGATCGAGATCGGGTCATCGAAGAATTGGTTGCCATCCAATATGTCCGTAATGACATCAATTTTATCCGTGGGACCTTCCGAGTTCGGGGAGATGTGCTGGATATTTTTCCCGCCAGCCAAAGTGAACATTCGGTGCGGATAGAATTTTTTGGCGATGAAATCGATCGAATTGTGGAAATCAATCCATTGACCGGTGAAGTCATCGGACGTTTGAATCACGTCAGCATCTTTCCAGCTTCCCACTTTGCCACCACCCAAAGGAAGGTGGAACGTGCCCTTGTCACCATTGAGGAAGAATTGGAGGAGCGACTCAAGGAATTGCGAGATCAAGACCATCTCCTCTATGCGGAACGATTGGAGCAAAGGACGCGCTACGACTTGGAAATGTTGAGAGAGATTGGCTTTTGCTCTGGAATTGAAAACTATTCCAGACATTTGTCGGGACGGGGGCCGGGTACAAGACCCTATACATTGATTGACTATTTCCCCAAGGATTTTTTGATTCTCGTGGACGAGAGCCATGTGACCATTCCTCAGATTGGGGGAATGTACGCAGGGGATCGGTCGAGAAAACAAACCCTGGTGGACTATGGGTTTCGGTTACCTTCCGCCTTGGACAATCGACCATTGAACTTCAAAGAATTTGAACAATTGGTCAATACCATGGTTTTTGTGTCGGCCACCCCAGGCCCCTATGAAAGAGAAAAATCACAGCAAACAGTGGAGCAAGTTCTTCGCCCCACAGGTCTTTTGGATCCGACCATCATCCTTCGTCCCATGAAACATCAAGTGGACGATCTATTGGAGCGGATTCACGATCGCATCGAGAAAAAAGAACGGGTACTTATCACCACTCTGACCAAAAAAATGGCGGAAGATTTGACCCGATACTTGAAAGATCAAGGCATTCGTGTGACCTATATGCACTCCGATACGGAGACCATCGACCGAATGAAAATCATTCGAGATCTTCGCATGGGAATCTTTGATGTACTGGTGGGAATCAACCTCTTGAGAGAGGGATTGGATTTGCCAGAAGTTAGTCTTGTGGCCATATTGGATGCGGATAAGGAAGGATTTCTCCGCAGTGAAACGTCCCTCATCCAAACCGTGGGAAGAGCTGCTAGGAATGTCCATGGGGAAGTGGTGATGTATGCAGATCGAGTGACCGACAGTATGAAACGAACCATGGAGGAGACGACCAGACGTAGAAAAATTCAGGAAGCCTACAATAAAGCCCATGGCATAAAACCCCGCTCCATTATCAAAGATGTTCGAGAAGTGATCGGCATCATGCAGCAGGAGGAAGAAGTAGAAAGGGTGGAAAGGGCTCTATCCACCGATGAAATTCTATTGGTCATCGAGGAGATTCGCCGTGCCATGTTGACGGCGGCGGAGGAATTGAACTTTGAAGAAGCAGCAAAATTACGTGATTCTATGAGAGAATGGCAAAAGAAATTAGAAAAGAGGTAACATGGACAAACACATTGTCATACGTGGTGCATCGGAACATAATTTAAAACATATTGATATTGATTTACCGAGAAATAAAATGATCGTGATTACGGGACTTTCCGGCTCAGGAAAAAGCTCCCTAGCTTTTGATACCATCTATGCCGAAGGGCAGAGAAGGTATGTGGAAAGTCTTTCCAGCTATGCCCGTCAGTTTTTGGGGCAAATGGATAAGCCGGCGGTGGAATACATTGGGGGACTCAGTCCTTCCATCTCCATTGACCAAAAGACCACCAGCAAAAACCCTCGCTCCACCGTGGGAACAGTGACAGAAATATATGATTATCTGCGCCTACTCTATGCACGGATTGGTCATGTGCACTGTCCCAAGTGTGGAAAACTCATTGAGAAACAAACCATAGACCAGATGATTGATGAAGTGAAAACCCTACCCCTTGGAACGAAAATGATGATGTTGGCACCGGTCATTCGGGGGAAAAAGGGGGAGCATAAGTCGGTCTTTGAATCCATCAAAAAGGAAGGATATGTCCGCGTCGTGGTCGATGGGGAAGTCTATGATATGGAAAGCGTACCCAGTCTATCGAAAAATCAAAAGCATTCCATTGAGGTGGTGGTCGATCGAATCAAACTCAAAGAAGATATGGACAAGCGACTGACCGATTCTTTGGAAAGTGCTTTGGAATTGGGCCATGGATATATGATTGTCCGAACCGATGATAGAGATATTGCCTTCAGTGAAAACTTTGCTTGCATGGACTGTAAGATCGCCATGGAAGAAATTAGCACTCGACTTTTTAGTTTCAACTCTCCCTTTGGTATGTGTGAACGGTGCAATGGATTGGGATTTTTCCGCCATGTCTCCGAGGAATTGGTACTTGCCAACACGGAGCTTTCCATTGCAGAGGGGGCTGTATCTGCCTATTCTAACAATGACAAGGATAGCTACTATATGCAAATGTTTACAGCCTTGGCAGATAAATGGAATGTTTCCATACAGACGCCCATCAAAGATGCTCCCAAGGGGTTTATGGATGAATTGATGCACGGAACCAAGGATAAGCTAAAGTTTCGATACAAGTCCAATTTTGGTGGCCGGGGTACGGTGAAATATTATGCAGGCCCATGGGAAGGGGTTCTTCAAAACCTCCAATATCGGTACGAAAATACGGTCAGTGAACATGTGCGAAAACGAATCAATGATTATATGGAGGAGATTCCCTGTAGTGATTGTAATGGGAAAAGACTCAACGACAATGCCCTCTCTGTGAGAGTTGGAGGACTTAACATTGCAGAGCTCACGGATTTGGATATTGAAAAGGAGCTGGAATTTTTCCAATCCCTACAACTCACAGACACGGAGGAATATATTGCCGCAGAAATTCTAAAAGAGATACGCACCCGATTGTCTTTCTTAAAGGCGGTGGGGCTATCCTATCTCACCCTATCGAGGATGGCACTGAGTCTTTCCGGTGGAGAATCTCAAAGGATTCGGCTGGCAACGCAAATTGGATCCAAACTTGTAGGTGTGATCTATGTGCTAGATGAACCGAGTATCGGTCTTCACCAAAGGGATAACGACAGACTTCTTGCCACCTTGCGAGAGCTCACCGATGCAGGAAACACGGTTCTCGTTGTAGAACATGACGAAGACACCATGAGAGAGGCCGATTACATCTTGGATATTGGTCCCGGTGCAGGTGTCCATGGAGGGAAAGTGGTTGTCTTTGGTACGCCCAAAGAAGTGGAACAATGTGAGGAAAGTATCACAGGCCAATATCTTTCTGGGAAGAAAAAAATCCCCCTGCCCAAGACCAGACGGAAGGCAGAACGGGGATGTTTGAAGATACAAAAGGCGGCAGAAAACAATTTGAAATCCATTGATGTGGAGATTCCCATTGGACTGATGACGGCGGTGACGGGAGTCAGCGGTTCGGGAAAATCCTCCTTGGTCAATGAAGTTCTCTACAAAAATTTGGCGAGAAATCTCAATCGTGCCAAGATTAAGCCTGGGAAATCGGCGGGGGTGGATCATACGGAAGAATTGGATAAAGTGGTGGTCATTGACCAATCCCCCATTGGAAGAACGCCCCGATCCAATCCAGCCACCTATACGGGGGTCTTTGACCTCATCCGAGATGTCTTTGCCATGACACCGGAGGCCAAGCAAAGGGGATATAAAAAAGGACGATTTTCCTTCAATGTGAAGGGAGGACGTTGTGAGGCTTGCAAAGGTGATGGAATCTTGAAGGTGGAGATGCACTTTTTGCCCGATGTATATGTTCCCTGTGAGGTATGCAAGGGCAAACGATACAATCGAGAAACCTTGGAAGTGAAATACAAGGGAAAAAACATTGCCGATGTCCTTTCCATGACTGTGGAAGAGGCCTTGGAATTTTTTGAACATCACCCAGGCATCAAGAGAAAACTTCAAACCCTGTATGATGTGGGCTTGGGCTATATCACCTTGGGACAAAGTTCCACCCAATTGTCAGGGGGAGAGGCCCAGAGAGTAAAACTGGCCACCGAATTATCCAAACGTCCCACGGGAAAAACCATATATATTTTGGATGAACCCACCACGGGACTTCACTCAGAGGATGTGGCAAAGCTCATTTTGGTGCTCCAAAAGTTGGTGGAAGGTGGCAACACCATGGTCATCATCGAACATAACCTCGATGTGATTAAGGTTTGTGATTATATTGTAGACTTGGGGCCAGAGGGCGGAGATAAGGGAGGCTATGTGGTGGCCACCGGAACGCCAGAAGAAGTGGCCAAAAAGAAAAAATCCTATACGGGACAATTTTTAAAGAAGGTCTTATAGAAGAAACCCCTCCACGGGAAATGGAGGGGATTTTTTATGCTTTACTCAAATGGATTCGATCGTCAAAGCGAGAGATAAAGTCATCGGACCAGTCATGGGAGATGACAATGACATTGGTGTCTTCCAAGGAGAGAATGGTATCCATAAGTTCCTTGGCTTTGTCGGGATCGAGGGCCGAGGTGGGCTCATCTAAAACAATAATCTTGGATTTTCTATAAAGGGCCCTTGCCAAAGCAATCCTTTGCTTTTCTCCACCGGAAATTTTTCCGGCAAATTCACCGATGTTCTTTTCTCCGTTTTCTCGAAGGAGAGAAGAGAGGTGACAGGTTTCGATGGTCTTTTGATAGAGAGTTTCGTCATAGGGTAGCCCTAAAATAATATTGTCTCGGATGGAGCTATTGAAAAGATAGGGGTCTTGTTCCACCTCGGCGACAGATGTATAGAGCTCGTATGCGGGAATATCCCGGATAGACGTGCCATTGATGGTAATCTCTCCATTGAAATCATCATAATATTTCATGAGGAGTTTTACTAAAGTGGATTTACCTACGCCACTTTCTCCTGTGATGAGAACCTTTGTGTTGGGTTGGAAGACATGGGAGAGGTTTTGGAGGATGGGCTTTCCATCCAAGTTTAAAGAAACATTCTCAAAGACGATGGTTGGTTTGGTGAAATCCTTTTCCTCAGAGGAGAGTTCTTCTTTTTCATCTAAAATCCCTTGGAGTTTTTTTCGGATGGTCTTTAAAGATCGCATGCCAGGAATGAGGGTTCCAAATTCATTGATGGGATTAAAGACAAAGTTCAATAATTGGATGGCCACAATCAATTCACCGACAGAGATACGATTCTTTGTCACCATGTAGGCACCAAAAATCATGGCCAGCACTTGGGAAAAAGCTCCAGAAGTGGAGGCAATATTGGCACCCATTTCTTTGAGAGCCACTGCCCGATTATGCTTAACTTGCTGCTCCATGTTGATGGATTTATAGGCTTCAAGACGAGAATCCCTACAATTATTTTTATAGATGGCGTGATGGCCAAAGGTATTTTCCTTGGTTGATTCGAGAAAGGCTTCATTGGCGATGGAACTCTCGTTTTGTTTTTTGGTGAGGGCATTGGTGATGAGTTGAGGAAAAATCATGGGAATGAGAAATACGGCCATAAACACCAATAGAAGAATGGGGCTGATGAAAATCATAGCCACCACAGCGGCAAGGAAGAGAATAATTTCAAAAATTAGTTCGGGAATAGCACTATAGTAATTTTGCTCCACCTTATCCACATCATTAGTTAATATGTTTTGATAATAAGATGACTCTTTTTTTCTGTATTTAGCAGGAGCCAATCGTAAGATCGCCTCCATCAATTGTTGACGAAGATGATAGATGGTTTCTCCAACATACTTGGCTTTGGAATAGATGGCCAATGTGTATGCAAGAAATGTTGCAATGACAGATGCCACACAGAAAATGGAAAACTTCACAAGATTGGGCATATTACCTGACACAGCTGCATCTATAATATATTTTAAAATATAGGAAAAAAATACCATGAGAAGTGCTGCAATTGCATATCCTATAATTGAGAAAACTAACCATTGAAAACAATGTCTATTACGCATATATTCCCCCTTATATTTTTTTGACTATCAGAGTATAAAAATTAATTATGTCATTTTTATACTCTGAGTCAGTTTCTAAAGAATGTAAATACTCAATTGAACTACTTATTAATCCATCACATATATTATATCTAGTATATATAAGTGCTATTATTGATATACAAACAATATCATTGGTGTGTACTCCAAAAAGAAATAAACCATTAAGAACATAAGGTTCTAACCTTTGATGATAAAATATTTCTTTTATTAGAAGATTCGTGAGTGAGTCATAAAACACATAAGTGTCATTGCTTAATAAGTCTTGTAAATTATATTGTTTATTACAACATGAATCTTTTACAATTTTTTCTATTTCTGGTATCAAAATATCGTTAATCTTTAAATAACCTATAAGAATCAATTCTAAGATACTGACAGTTTCATTCTTAGCTTTATTCAAAACAATCTGATTTAAAGCCGAAAATTCTTTATTCAAAAGTAGTTTTTGATATTTTTTCAATTTATTTTTCACGACAATTTACCAGCATTATAAGTAATAAAATAGTATGATAAGCTTCTAAGAATGAATCAACAGTATCTTTTTTAGACAAAGATATTTTTAAAAAACTAAAAATTTGCTCCTTAGATAATTCAACAATTTCATTTGGTAAAGAACAACAAATAAGATTACTACATATCAATAATTCGGTTAAAAGATCTACATTATTAATTTTTAAGCAATAAATAATATAGGTAAGAATATATTCATATAAATCATATTTCTCAAAGGTTGTCTGAATTAATTTACAGATTCTAACACGGTTGAAAAAGGAAAGATAAAATATAATGTGTGTGAAATAATATATTTCCGAAACATTTGGACAACCTCTAGTTAAATAATCAAAATATTTTGATTGTTTAAGTATTGAAAGCAGCCTTTCATGATTGAAACCATTTATTAATTCTTTATAGCATATATCTTCCATTTGAGAAAGAAAAAAATTATCATTGATGCTATTAGTACATATGTCTATAGAAATATCTAAATTTAACAGGTGCATATAGCTTATTAACAGATTTGTAGTTGAATAAGTTAGAAAGTTATTAAAAGATACTGCTTTTTTTAAAAATAACTCGCTTGACCTGTATAATATCGAGTTCTTATCTAGATTATTAGAAAAAATATTACAAACTAAGATTTCTGATTGCAATTTCTCATATTCAATATGATATTTTGACGGAACAAATAAAAGATAGCGTGAATATTTATTAATCCAAATATCCACGCTGTCTTTTACATGATTATTGAATTGCAAAGATCATCTCTCTAGCAAAAGTGTTGATTGTATCCTCTTGACGAGATCCTCCACCTCTCGTAGGCTTGTAGATTTGGATGAATTTCCATTGAGGATCGCTCTCACCGTTAGCTCTCGAATTGAAGCTAAATCTTAGATATTGCTCTTCTTTATTGAAATCTATCTTCATGGTTGTTATACCCCCTTATATAGTATGGATTACTGTCCATCAAATATTAATATACCATATGATAATTCACAAGTCAATAGAATTTAAAATAATTATTTTGATTAACTAACAAAATCTAAAAAAATAATTTAAGGGAGTAACCTAATAGCAATTTTTCAAAATATATTAATTTTATTATTTAGATGTTTTGACAATAAAGAATTATTGTATTAAAAATTATATTTATATATTATAATGTGCAATTAGATAAAAGCCTCTAATTATTAAACAATTCTAGAAAATTTATTGTTATCATACAGAGAACACAAAAAAGGACCCCATCTGGGATCCTTAGGTTGGTGCCGAGGAAGGGACTCGAACCCCCACGACTGTTACATCGGTGGATTTTGAATCCACTGCGTCTGCCAATTCCGCCACCTCGGCATGGGACTATTATACCTTAATTCGGACAGACATGCAAGGGGTTTTATAAAAAAATTTAGGACTTTGTTTCAGTGACAAATATGGCCAAATATGCTATTATAAATGTAGTTTCATTGAAGGAAGACATTCGTGATATCGATGGTAGAGTTGTAAGAGATAAAGGGGTTATTATGAGTACATTTTTAGTAATTGATGGTTCTTCGCTGGTCAATCGGGCATTTTATGCCCTACCTCCATTGACCAATCGAAAGGGAATTCAAACCAACGCTATTTTTGGATTTGTGCGTATGTTTGATAAGTTGTTGGAAGAGTATGAGCCTAGCCATGTGGCGATTTTATTTGATCCCAAGGGTCCCACCTTCCGACATGATTTATATGATGATTACAAGGGTACGAGGATGAAGTTCCCACCGGAACTCAGTTATCAAATTACACTTTTGAAAGATCTATTGGGAAAACGTGGTTTTGCCATTGTGGAACAACCCGGTATGGAGGCCGATGATATGGCGGGAAGTTTATCCCGTGCCTTTGGAGATGGGTTGGATATCCTTCTTGTCACCGGAGATAGAGATTATCTCCAGTTGGTCAATGAACATACCAAAGTTTTGTACACCCGTCGTGGTATCAGCGATACCATCCTCTACGACGAGGCAAAGGTCGAGGAGGAATATGGGATGAATCCCCAGGCCCTGATTGAGTTGAAGGCTCTCATGGGAGATTCATCGGATAATATTCCTGGAGTGGCCGGTGTTGGTGAAAAGACCGGAACCAAGCTCATTCAACAGTTTGGAACCTTGGAAGAAATCTATGACCATTTGGATGAGGTCAAGGGAAAGGCACTGAAAGAAAAATTGACAGACCAACGGGATATGGCCTTTCTTTCCAGGGATTTGGGTCGTATCAAATGTGATTGTCCTGTGGAAGAAGGGGATTTCTATCTACCCAAGGAAGCCGATGAAGATGGACTCCAAGAAATCTACCGAGATTTAGAGTTCAAGGAAATGATTGAAGAGGAGGAACTGCCTTCAGCGGAAGCACCGGAATTTCTTTTCTTAGAGGAAGAAAAACTGCTTCAAGAGTTGCCAAACATCGTTAAGGACGGAAAGAATATTTCTTGTAAGGTGTTTTTCCGTCATTCTTATCACAGGGAGGAACCCTTTGCCTTTGGCATTATGACGGATAAAGCCTACTTGGTCAAAGACCCCAAAGCAGTGGAGAAATTTTATGAGAAATTAAAGGATGTGGATCTCATCGGTTGGGAGATTAAAGAGGATCAGTATTATCTCATTCATCGCAGACATTTTGAGGGAAATCCCTATTATTTTGATGTGTCTTTGGCGGCCTATCTTCTCGATCCCACCCAATCCACCGATGCCTTGCAGTCCATGTACAAAAAATACTACGGAACGTCAGCAATCAATCATCAAGATCTTTTAAGTGCCCATAAAAAGAAGGCCATAGATGAGTTTAGCGAAGAAGAATTGGGCGGTGCTTTGGCTTCGTCCCTGCATCAAATACAATGCCTCCATGGAAAACAAGCACCCTTATTGACCGATCTAAACATGGATCATTTGTTCCGTGATATTGAGATGCCGCTCACCGAAGTGTTGGCACAGATGGAGTCGGTTGGGTTCAAGATGGAGAGTGATTTTTTGTACAACCTTGGAGAGGAGTTTTCCAAGGATTTGGATTCCATGGAAAAGAAAATTCACCAGCTGGCTGGGGAAGAGTTTAACATTCAATCTCCCAAACAGCTCTCCCATATTCTCTTTGAAAAATTAGAGCTTCCCGTAATTAAAAAGACCAAAACCGGATATTCCACGGATCAGGAAGTGTTGGAGAAATTGGCCGCAGAACATGAATTGCCCGAGTTGATCTTGGGCTATCGTCAGGATAGTAAACTCAAAAGCACCTATGTTGATGGAATGCTGGATCTCATCGATGAAGATGGTCGCTTGCGCACCACCTTCCAGCAAACCAAGACGGCCACCGGTAGGATTTCTTCCACTGAACCCAATTTGCAAAATATTCCCATGCGAACGGAGAAGGGCCGGGTTCTTAGAAAAGCCTTTGTGGCAGAAGAAGGATATGTGCTCTTTGACTTGGACTATTCTCAAATTGAATTGCGTGTCCTCGCTGCGGTCAGCGGAGAAGAAAAGATGATTCAAGGGTTTGAGGGTGCCTTGGATATTCACAGGCAGACAGCTTCGGAAGTCTTTGATGTACCCTATGAAGAGGTGACAAAAACAGAACGTTCCCATGCCAAGGCCGTAAATTTTGGAATTGTGTATGGAATCAGTGATTATGGTTTGAGCAGAAACTTAAACATTGGAAGAAAACAAGCCGCAGAATATATCAAAAATTATTTTGAAAAATTCCCTGCGGTCAAGGCCTACATGGATCGGATTATTGAGCAAGCGAAAGAGGATGGGTATGTGGAAACCTTACTCCATCGAAGAAGATATATTCCCGAGCTTTCCAGCAGGAATTTCAATATTCGGAGTTTCGGAGAGAGGGTGGCGCTTAATACACCCATTCAAGGAACGGCCGCCGATATTATCAAACTAGCCATGGTACAGGTGTACCAGTATTTGAAAGAACATAACCTAAAAAGTCGATTGATTTTAACCATTCACGATGAGTTGATCTTGGAAGTGCCGGAAGAGGAAGTGAACAGGATTCAAGGACCGGTGGAAGAGATTATGACCCATGTGCTTGATATGGGTGTGACTCTCAAAGTGGATGGAGGCATCAGTAAAAATTGGTACGAGGCGTGATATGCGAGTTGTAACCGGACCGATGGGCTCGGGGAAGACCACCGTGTTGCAGATTTTAAAAGATAAGGGGTTTTCCGTTCTACGGGCCGATGATTTGGCAAAGAATTTCATGGATGAAGATTTTTTTCAGAGGATGAAAGAAAGGTTTCCCTTTGTGTCCAGCCGAGAACAATTTTCGACGGAATTTTTCCAAAGAAGAGATCTCAAACTTTGGGTGGAACGGGAAATTCATCCCAAGGTATATGGGGAACTTCGTCACAGTTCTGTGGACTTTGCGGAAATCCCCCTCTATTTTGAATCATGGGAAATTGCCAGAGAGGCGGGTTTTATTCCCCATTCTGTGGTGTATGTCACCTTAGATAAGGCGCTTCGCATGGAACGGCTGAAAAAATACCGTGCCATGGGAGAAGAGGAGATTTCTCTTAGGGAACAGTATTTTATGAAGGAAGAAAGAAAGATGAGACTGAGCGATTATATACTGTACAATGATGGCTCCTTGGAAACATTAAAGGAAAGGGTGGAGGAATATCTCCGATGCGAAAACTTAGATCTCTAATAAAATTGGTACTTTGGCTCCTATGTATTTTTGTGGTTGCCAATTTGGTGCTGACCTACTATTTGCCGTTGGAATATGAAGATGAAATCCAACGGATTGCAAAGGAAAATCACGTAGATCCGGCACTGATTTGTGCTCTCATTAAAACGGAAAGTAGTTTCAATAAGGATGCCATCTCATCGAAACATGCCTTGGGGTTGACCCAACTCATGCCAAGTACCATTCAGTACATTTCAGAAAAGTACGATATTCCCGTGACGATTCAGTCGGTCTTTGAACCAGAGACCAACATCCGGGTGGGGGTCATGTATTTGAAAGATCTCATGGATAGATTTGGTGATGAAGATTTGGCTCTCATGGCCTATAATGCTGGGCCAAGCGTGGTACGCCGTTGGATTGAAGAGGGAAAACTCTTGCATCTGGATGCCGAATTACAGGCGGTACCCTATCCAGAAACAAGAAATTATGTGCTAAAGATACGAAAAACTCGGGAATACTATGATAAGTATCTCCGGCAGCCTTATCGGATTCCCAAAGAGTTTAAGCGGCTCATGCATCAATTACGCCATGAATCTCAAGATGTATTAAAGAAAGCGAAAGAAAAGTTGGGAGAGAACCTATTTTGATGAAAAGAACCTTAGGATACAGTATTACGATTCTTTTTCTCATCCTATGTATGTGGGGTTGTGACAGAGAGGATCAAGTGAAGGAAGAGGATGATTTTAACTTTCTCATTGCGAGAGAAGCGGAGATTTCCGTTCCTCTCACTCCATTTACGTCTCTGGACCCACTGACCACCTCGAATTTAAGTTATTTTTACTTGAGTTCCTTGGTCTATGAAGGTCTTTACACATTGGATGATCACTACAGACCCAAGGAATTATTGGCCTTGGAGACCGAGGAGGAAGGAGATAAGACTCTGGTCGTTCGTTTGCGAGACGGTATTACCTTCCATGACGGCAGTCCCTTGCAAGCCAAAGATGTTCTCTTTTCTCTGCAACGATTGCAACATCAGAAGGAAGGACCCTATGTCGCCATGTTCATGGGAGATAGGACAGGGGAATTTCCTTTGCATGGAGAGGCCATCAACAACACGACCATTCGGTTTACTTACACAGGAGAGGGACCTTTCCTCAAAGAATATTTGATTTTTCCCGTGGTGAGTCAACATAGTGATTTTGTTTCCATGCCCATGGGAACGGGACCCTTCGCCTTTGATCGATATTATGAAAAGAAAGAACTAAAACTCAAACGATACGAAAACTATCATGATGAATTGCCCACCATTGTCGGGATTCGTGGTGTGGTGATGGAAGATGAAGATCTGATTTATACCTCTCTAGAAACGGGGAGGGTACAGGCCTCCACCTCATGGGGCAAAGAATATTATCGTTTTTTTAACAATGAAAAATACAAGGCCAAGACCTTTTCTTCCAATAAATGTTTTTTTCTATACCTTCGTCCCGAGGGTACATTGGAAGAAAAATCCATGCGAGAGGCCTTATCCAAAGCCATCAATAAAGATGCCATCATCAAAGATGTGTTTTTCGACCATGGCATCAAAACCACAGGTTTTATAAACCCCAATTCCTATCTCTATAATCTCCACCAGGACAATCAAAACATGGATCGGGCAAAGCAACTTCTTGGGGAAAGAGAGGGGAGCGATATTGCTCTCTATTACTATGAAAAGAATGAAGAGCATCTCCTCATTGCCGCCAAGTTAAAACAGGATTGGGAGGAATTGGGAGTCAGTGTCACCTTAAAGGGATCGGGACAAAGAAGTTTCGAGGAATTTGTCGATAGCTTGGGTACCGAGACCTATCATGTGGCGCTGATGGCCATGCACACCAATTTGATTGGTGATTATCCCGTGGTCTTAACCAATGGAGGGATTTTTCCCAATATCCCAGGAGAGTTGGTAGACTACGCGGCGGCTCTCAAAGCCACCACCACGCTGGAGGATATGAAAAAGATCCACCAAACCTTGGATGCGTTGATTCGAGATGTGGACGTATTTATCCCTCTTATCTTTACGGAGGAAGCCTTTATCTATTCAAAATCCATTATGGGAGATTTTCGTTCGAACAATGTCTTTCCCTATAGAGATTTGAAGACGGCTTATTTCACCACCAGCAATGAAGAAGAAAAAGAAGAGGAATGAAAGGAGATTCTATGAAAAAAATAACTATCGTTTTCATGACATGTGTTCTCATCGTTTTCAGTGGGGGATGTACGAAGAACCCCACAGTGAAAGATGAGGTTAAAACCCCGGTTCAACAAAAGGCAACTCAGACGGTGGATGGGAAGAAAGAGGATGGTCCAAGAAAATTGACCACCGCCAAGGAAATGCCTGTCAACATTTCAAAGGATAAGGTGACAGCCGTTCACATCAAATCCAAAATGTTTGAAGAAGAGGTTCGTGAGGTGAAATTGACGGGAGAGGAGAAAGAGGCCTTCCTTGACTATCTCAATGAACTGACCTACACTTTGGCGTTGGGAGATGAAAACAGGGATGATTGGATCAACTGGGTGATTTTAGATTATGTGGATGAGTCCGATCCTTCCATCATTGTCCATGAGCTTCTCTTCATCGACAAGATGGGACAGCTCGACGGAATCAATATGATTTTTGACGGCTATGATGCGGAGGAATTCAAAACCTATGTGAAATAAAGAGAGGGGATTGTGGTTACCCATACGGGAAAACTGCACTTCCCTCTTCATCTTTGGTGAAAACCAAAGAAAAATGTATTGGGACTTTAAATGAAGAAGACAATATGATATACTTTAGGTAGAACCAAATATTCGGAGGTGAGCGTCATGAAATTAAAAAATCTTACCTTCAAGGGCGGAATACATATACCTGAATTTAAAGAGCTATCCGAACATATGGCAATCGAAGCTGCCGCCCCCGTGAAAGAAGTCGCAATCCCGCTGATGCAACATGTTGGGGTTCCTTGTGAACCCTTGGTAAAGAGGGGGGATCGAGTCCTACTCGGTCAAAAAATTGGAGACTCTGAAGCAGGGCTTTCCGCTCCGGTACACGCCAGTGTGTCGGGGAAGGTAAAGAAAATTGAAGAGAGATTTACAAGTGGTGGTTCAAGAGCACTTTGTGTCGTCATCGAAAATGATGGTGAAGATGCCCGTGGGTTTGAACTGACCAATCGGAATATAGAGGACATATCTGTGGAGGATATGATTCTTTTGGTGCGTGAAGCAGGAGTCATCGGCATGGGTGGCGCTGCATTTCCCGCTCATGCAAAGTTACAAGGGGCTCAAAAGGGCATTGATACGGTTATCATTAACGCCGCAGAATGTGAGCCCTATTTGACGTGTGACCATCGCATGATGTTGGAGTATGCAGACAGACTTTTGGATGGACTCAAAGTGATGATGAAAATCACCAAGGCAAAACAGGGCATCATCGGAATCGAAGATAACAAACCAGATGCCATAGAGCATTTAACCATCAAGCTGCGGGATTATTCCAATCTACACGTGGCTCAACTCAAGACCAAATTCCCCCAGGGAGATTCCTATCGCATGGTGGATAGTATTTTGAATAGAAAAGTTCCCGTGGGAGGCAGAACCGGTTCTGTCCACGCTCTTGTGACCAATGTAGGAACCTGTATTGCCATTGGAGATGCAGTTGTTAGAAACATCCCATCCTATGAGCGAGTGGTTACTTTGACGGGAGATGGAATCTCTCAGCCCAAGAATATATTGACGAGGATTGGAACCAGCATTGAAGATATGATTGCCATGGGAAATGGATTTTCCAAAGAGCCGAAGGCAATCATAGTCGGTGGACCTATGACAGGCTTTGCCCAATTTGATGAAACCGTTCCCGTACAAAAAAATACCTCTGGCGTGTTGGTCCTAGGAAAAGATCCGGCCACGGAATATGAAATGGGCCCCTGTATTCGCTGTGCCAAATGTGTGGAAGGATGTCCCGTCAATCTATTGCCCCTTACCATTGCCCAGTTGGCCCTGAAGGGGAGATTTGAGGAAACGGCTAAATATCATGCGCAAAGCTGTATTGCCTGTGGATCCTGTTCGTACATATGTCCTGCCCATCGGCCTTTGACCGAGCTCATAACGGCAGCGAAAAGAGAATTGAAAACGATGGCTAAGACCGCCAGATAAGAGGAGTGACCATGACTGAAAAAAAGATCAATGAATCATTGGAAAAAGCCACTGCTCAACATCCCCAAGAGATGGATCCAAAGCAAGAGCTAGATACCGTACCAGGGGAGGCGGAGGCTTTCAAAGAAAAAATTGTGGAAGCACAAGAAATAGAAAAACAACAAAAAGCAAAAGAAATGACAGCGGAAGTAGAAAAACCTGAAAAGCCGGCTCCATCGGAAGGACCTGCCAAGGAACCGAAACCGGAAAAGGCAAAAGAGCCTTCTGCTCCCAAGAGGGAAAGAGAACGGACACCCCAGTCTTCTGCTTTGGAGAATCAAGAATTTGCTGAGGTTGAAGAGGAAACACCACCCATTCCCTTTACGGAAATGTCCCTAGAGGATGCCTTTGCGTTCCGCAAGGGTAAGTGGGCCGTTGCCTTGGCACCCCATATGCGCACAAGCAAGACCACTCAAAAGGTCATGCTAGATGTACTCATTGCCTTGGCACCGGCATTGGTGTATGCAGTTTATATCTTTGGGCTCAACGCCCTTCTTATCACCTGTCTTTCCGTGGTGAGTGCCGTATTTTTTGAAGCATTGATTCAAAAGGCCTTCCACAAGAAGGTTTTGATTGGAGATTTAAGTGCTGTGGTGACCGGGGTACTTTTGGCTTTCAACTTACCATCGACAGCACCTTGGTGGCTTCCCATTGTGGGGGCAGCCTTTGCCGTTGTCATTGCCAAGGAATTTTTTGGAGGCATCGGTAGCAACTTTGTGAATCCAGCCTTGGCGGGAAGGGCAGCCCTTATGATGAGCTGGCCCACCATCATGACCAACTATGTGGGGCCCGATAGTATGACAGGAGCCACACCGCTTCAAATCCTCAAAGGGGGAGAGGGAACTCTGCCTGCCATAAAGGATATGATTATAGGAAATATCGGTGGCGTCATTGGAGAGACTTCGGCAGCTTTATTGCTTCTGGGATTCCTCTATCTCGTCATTCGTAAGATCGTTGATGCAAGAATTACAGTGACCTATTTGGCAAGTACCATGATTCTATTGTTTGCCATGGGTGTGCGGGGCGATGCACTTTTATACCACTTCTTTGGTGGAGGACTCATTTTAGGTGCCTGCTTCATGGCAACGGATTATGTAACGGCCCCCATATCAGTTCGAGGAAAACTCATTTTTGCCGTGGGATGTGGAGTTCTCACCGCATTGATTCGTTTGCGAGGTGGTATGCCCGAGGGAGTCAGCTATTCTATTTTAATCATGAATTTGGCCGTCCCCCTCATTGACCGTTTGACCATACCGAAAGTGTTTGGGAGTGTGAAGAAAAATGAAAGAAATCGCTAAACTAGGGGCTATCTTACTTCTGGTGGCCGCCATAGCCGCAGGAGTCTTGGCATTTACCAACAGTATCACTGCTCCTATCATTGAAGATCGGGAAAAAGAAGTGGCACTTCAAGCCTACAAGGCCATTCTCCCCGATGCTGACGAATTTCAAGAATGGTCAGCGGAACAGATGAAGGCCATCAAAGAAACCCATTCCAAAGTGGATTCCATCGTTGAGGCGATTAAAAACGGAGAGGTCGTTGGTTATCTCTTCACCACAAAGGGTGGAGGATATGGTGGCGACATCGTGGTGATCACTGGAATCACAGAAGGAAAAATCGCAGCAATTAAAATATTAAAACATAAAGAAACACCCAATATCGGAACGAAAATTGAAGATCCTGCCTATCAAGAGCGATACGCAGGTGTGGGAGCAGAAACAAACATTCAGCTGGTTTCCTCCAAAAAGGATGCCCAAGAGGTGGAGAAAATTTCCGGTTCCACCGTCAGTTCCCGTGGGGTGGTGGCTGCTGTCAACGCTGCCATTGACTGCTACAAGGATGTGAAATAATGGACTATAAAAAAATTATCAAAGACGGTATCGTAACCAACAATGCCGTACTCATCCAATTGATTGGACTTTGCTCTGTCTTGGCAGTTTCCGTCAACATCAAAAACGCCATGGCCATGAGCGGTGCGGTTATTGCTGTTGTCACCATGAGCAATATGGTGGTGTCTCTCATTCGTAGATGGGTGCCGAGTAAAATTCGTATTCCCATTTACATTGTGGTCATCGCCACCTTTGTAACCTTGGTGGATATGTTCTTGAATGCATTCTTGCCCGATGTGTATACCTCTCTTGGACTTTTCATCCCCCTCATCGTTGTTAATTGTCTTATCTTGGCGAGGGCAGAGAGCTTTGCAAGTAAAAACAAGCTTATCCCATCCATTGTCGATGGATTTGCCAACGGACTCGGATTTGGAGTGGCCATTGTGATTTTAGCATTTTTTAGAGAACTGTTGGGATCCGGTACCTTGTTGGGATATGAAGTGATTCCGGGATTTAATCCCATGGCTCTTTTCGTCATGCCGCCTGGAGCCTTCCTCATCTTAGGACTTATGATATTTGCATTGAATTCTCTGCGGATGCGCAAGAAAAAGGAGTAAGATATGAATCCATTTCAAATTATCATTTCAACCATATTTGTAAATAACTATGTGTTCAGTCAGTTCCTCGGAATCTGTCCCTTCTTAGGTGTGTCCTCCAAGGTGGAGACGGCAACGGGAATGAGTGTGGCGGTGGCTTTTGTCATGACCATGAGCTCAGCCATTACATATCTGATTCAACACTACGTTCTAAATCCACTACATATTCAGTATTTGCAGACCATCGTATTCATCTTGGTCATCGCCAGCTTGGTTCAGTTTGTGGAAATGGTCATTAAAAAACTAAGTCCCTCTTTATACCAAGCCATGGGAGTGTTCTTGCCCTTGATTACCACCAACTGTATTGTCCTTGGTGTGGCCATTGTGAACATTCAAAATGAATACGGACTTTTCAAAACTCTTGCCAACGCCATTGGTGCAAGTATTGGATTTGCCCTCGCTTTGATTTTAATGAGCTCACTGCGGGAGAGATTGGAACTCATTGACGTGCCGGAGGCTCTCAAGGGATTTCCCTTGGCGCTGATGGCTGCAGGACTGATGAGCATTGCCTTCACAGGGTTTGCTGGATTGGTATAGGAGGTGCCCATGGATATTTTAAAACCAGTATTGGTTCTGGGAGCGTTGGGACTTCTATTTGGAGTTCTATTGAGTATTGCATCTCGTATTTTTGAAGTTAAACTAGATCCCTTGGTAGGAAACATCTTGGGTGTTCTTCCTGGGGCCAATTGTGGTGCCTGTGGATTCCCTGGATGTGAAGGACTTGCCAACGCCATTGCCGCAGGAAAAGCTCCGGTCACAGCTTGTACCATTGGGGGAGATCCGGTGGCACAAAAGGTGGCAGAACTGATGGGAACTTCGGCCGATTCCATGGAACGAATGGTGGCGGTGGTTCGCTGTAACGGAACCTGTGAATATGCAGGCAATAAATATCAATATCATGGCTTGCAAGATTGCCGGTACTTGGCCCAGATAGGCGGAGGAAACAAGGAATGCTACTATGGATGCTTGGGTTGCGGAACTTGTAAGGATGTCTGTCCCTTTGATGCCATTGAAATGGTCGACGGGGTTGCCGTCATCATCAAGGATAAATGTATGGCCTGTAACAAATGTATTGAGATTTGTCCCAAGAACATCATCGAACTCATGCCCTATAAGCGGCATACGGTCATCAAATGTGCCTCCAAAGACAAGGGTAAAATTGTACGGAGTGCCTGTTCCGTGGGATGTATCGGATGTCAGGCCTGTGTCAAGAAATGTCCCAAGCAAACCATCACCTTTGCTGATAACCTTGCCCATATTGACTACACGGGATGTATCGATTGCGGAATTTGTGTGAAGACCTGTCCCATGAAAACCATACATACGGATAAGCCCAAACGGCCGCCACGGCCGAGACCGACCAAAACGGAAACAGAAAAAACAGAAGAAAAGGAATTGGTGGGAGCTGGTACAAAAACTGTAGCAGAAGATACGGCGCCTCCCGCCCAAGAATAGATTCTACCAACCTAGAACTTGTCCATGGTTTTTAGGTTGGTTTGATTTTTTTAGGAACGTTGACAAAAAATCTGGATAAATATATACTCATAGGCAAGCAATATATAAAAAGACTGTAAGGAGGAACCATGGAAAACAATCGTAATAAGGTGGCGGTGGTCATACTATCCGTCCTAGTCATTGTGGCTCTGGTCCTACTCGCCCTGCGCTACTATGGCACGAGAGATAGGGAAGATAACATTCTTTTTCCAAAGTTGGATGAAAAAGCCATAGAGGAAATTGAAAGTGGTCATCATACCGGATATTTTAACAGTGATGATGTCCTCTTTACCTATCTCAGTAACACCTATCCCAATCGAACCTTCCAAGTTGAGGAAGTAAAAGAAGAAGAGGGGGTCAAACACTATAGAGTTTCGCTGGAAGGTAGAGACTCCAAAGAAACCTTTGTGTTACGTGAAGTGGCCGTCGATAAGGATGGAGAAATAAAGATTTGGGCTGTCATAGAAGACCCAATACAAAAATAAAATGACAGTGAAAATATTGGGGAAACCCAATATTTTTTATTTTCATAAAAGATGTGCTGGGCGTTGCCATCAACATCATTTGTATCTTTCCAATAAGGATGTACTTCCTGTGGACTCTATGGATTTTCTTCGTGGTTCCCCTCCACAAAATATGTATGACCACCATATTTTCTTATCCCCTCTCTTGGATTGTCACTTCAGTTATGTTGGGTATCTATTATTTCATACGAATGGAAAGTCACCAAGATAGAATATGGGGTGAAATAAAAAACAGCTCCAAGGAGCTGCTCGGTTTAGAATTTATAAACTATCGATTCTTTGCTGTTCAATCATGGACTTGTATTTTCCCGGTGGCATATTGACATACTTCTTAAAGGTGACGGAAAAGTGGGATTGACTAGAGAAGCCACAGAGATAGGAAATGTAATCTAAGGTTTTATTTCCCTCCTTGATGAGGGCCTTGGCTCGTTCCACTCGAAGTAAATTCACATATTCACAGAATCGATATCCGGTTTTCTCTCTGAACAAGCGACAGAGATAGTTTTCACTGATAAAGAGAATTTCTGACAAGGTTTTGAGGGTCACCCTTTCGTAATAGTGATTGTTGATGTAGGACAGGGCTTTACGGATGATTTTATCATCATTATTTTCCAATTCATCGACAAAACAGGCCAGATATTTTTGCAACATAATATGGCCCTCTTTTAAGAGACTGTTGTAATTTTTTGTCGATTGAATGCGATTCCCCACATCCTTGAAGGTGTCTTCAAAATCTTTCTGATATCGCAAAAGATAATTGGCATAGAGGAAGGTATTGAGCTCGATGAGGGTTCTACGTAATTCATCGGCCGTACCAATGCTCTCCATCAACTTTTTTAGATCTTGTTGACAAAACTTATAGGTTTCCGGGCGTAAGGATTGGCTAATATTTGTATATGACATGGAAATCTCCTTTTTAAAAAAACTTGAACAGAAATATATAAATTCTATGGATTTATATCTATTATAATATAGATGAGACTATACGTCAATAAAGCAAGAGGAGGCAATTATGAAAAAAATCAATGTAATTTACTGGAGTGGTACAGGCAATACAGAGGCAATGGCAGAAGCTATTATTGAAGGCATCAAGGAAGCTGGTTGTGAAGCAAATCTCATCCAAGTGGATGATGCAACCATGGAAGATGTTACCGGTGCCGATGCTGTAGCATTTGGATGCCCTGCCATGGGAGATGAGGAATTGGAAGAAGGTTCCTTCCGTCCCTTTATGGATGAAGCCAATGAGAATATCGACGGCAAAAAAGTTGCTATTTTCGGATCCTATGAGTGGAACGAAGGACAGTGGATGGATTATTGGACCGAAGAAATTGAAAAGACCGGTTGTATCCTAGTTCGTCCCGGTTTGATTGCCTATGACAATCCCGATGACGAAGCACTTCAAAAGTGCAGAGATTTGGGAAAAGCTCTTTGTGAATAAATGAAAAAGCAGGAAGGTGGGTGACCACCTTCTTTTTATGTCTATACGAAACCTAAAAATCAGTGTATAATATAGGAAGGGGGGAGTCATGGTAAATAGAAAGTATTTGAAAACAATTTTGTGGATATTTTTTGGGTTGCTATGTGTCGGCACCATTGGCTATATGCTTCTCCTTCACATTGGATTTATCAATGCACTGTATATGACGGTCATCACGATTTCCACCGTGGGATATAAGGAAGTGGCCATCATGACACCGGCGGCGAAAGTATTCTCAATTTTTCTCATTCTCTTTGGAGTGGGAACGGTGGGGTATACTTTTACCACCGTATTGGTCATGTTCATAGAGGGAACCATACGTGATATTTGGAGGGATCGAAAGATGGAAAACAAAATTCAAGAATTACATCAACATTATATTTTATGTGGTCTTGGTGAATCGGGAAAGACCATCATCAAAGATTTCATTCGTCACAAAGCGGATTTTGTCATCATTGAAGAAGATGCCGAAAAATGTGAACGTATTCGTAGGGAAGGGCTTCTTGTCATTGAAGGCGATGCCACCGACGAAGAAGTGCTACATAGAGCCGGTGTCAAAAGAGCCAATGGAGTTGTGTGCACTCTTTCAACGGATGTGGACAATATTGTGGCGGTTCTCACCGTACGTGGACTCAATCCAGACATCTATATCATTTCAAGGGCCATTGACGAAAGTGCCCACGAAAAATTGCGGAAGGTGGGAGCCAACAAAACCATCTCCATCAATGAAATTGGAGGCAAGAGAATGGCAGGGATGATTCTTCGTCCCCACATTATTTCTTTTCTCGATGTGATTACCCGTGTGGGGGATATGGAGTTGGATTTGGAAGAAGTCACGGTTCACGAAGGAAGTCCCTTGGCCAAAAAAACTTTGCGGGAAGCAGAAATTCCTCAAAAAACGGGACTCATCGTCCTAGCTGTCAACGATCAGATCAAAAAGAAAATGATTTTTAACCCCTCGGGAAACTATACCATTGAACCCAATGATATTCTCATTGTCTTAGGAAGAGAAGAACAGGTGGACGCCCTGTTGGAATTGGAAAAATCTAAGGGGGAATAGGAATGATAAAGTTTCTTTTTGTCGCATATGGCATTCTTTTGTTGGTGGCAACCATCTATAATCTCTTGATGCATAGGCACAATCCATGGGTTTGGCTCAGTTCCGGGATGAATTTTCTCGGCATCGGGTTTGGCACGGTCTTTTATGTACAAAGAACACTTCTTTGGGGGAGTCTCTCCATATTTTGTCTTTCCCTCGGACCTCTCTTATATGGAGCATTTCAGAATAAAATAATCCACTGGTATCATCATCTGGTTCGATTTTTATTCCACGGATTTCTGGTGGGTCTTCTCTTTCACAGTTGATACAAATAAAAATGGAGCGTTTCCGCTCCATGGAGCTCTTTGAGCTCTTTTTTATTGCTGAAAGACCAGATCCTCTTTGACAACCATTTCATAATAGGTGGATTTTCTTGCCATCAATTCCTCGTGGGTTCCCATTTCTACAATCTGTCCCTTGTCAAGGACTAAGATGCGATCGCAATTTTGAATGGTGGACAGGCGATGGGCCACAATGAAGGAAGTTCGATTTTCCATGAGGGCCTCCGTTCCCTGTTGGATGAATCGTTCTGTTTCCGAGTCGATGGATGCCGTGGCTTCATCCAGCACGAGGATATCTGGATTTCTAAGAAGGGTCCGAGCAAAGGTGAGAATTTGCTTTTCTCCCAAGGAAAGATCCTGCTCGCCTCCTTTGAGAGGGGTATCCAGTCCTAGGGGTAAAGTTTCCATTAGATGTCTTCCTCCCGACTGATAGAGAGCTTGCAGAATATCTTCTTCGGAAAAATCCTCTCCCAAGGTGATATTATCTCTTATGGTTCCTTGAAATATGGCCGGATCTTGGAGAACCATGGCCATCTTCTTGCGAAGGTCTTGTTTGGATACTTGAGAAATATCAACACCACCGATTTTTACGACACCCTCTTTGATGGGGTAAAAACGAAAGAGCAGATTGATGATGGAGCTTTTTCCAGAACCGGTATGACCTACAAGAGCAGTGCTACTTCCCGAGGCAGCATGAAAGGAAATGTGTTTTAAAACGGGAGTATGTTCTGTGTATTGAAAGGAAACGTTCTCAAAGGTGACAGAGGAGTCCTTGGGAGAAAATTCCTTGGTTCCATCAGGCTCAGCGGCAAGGTCCAGCAGTTCTAAAATATGTCCTGTGGCAGAAAAGGCTCGTTCAAAGGAAGCGATTCGATTGACGATGGAGGAGAAACTATCAAAAATAATCATACTATAATTGATAAGCAAAACGAGAAATCCCACCGTGTAGGTAGTGTTACCCCGGAAGTACATCCAACCAGTACAGCCAAGTACGACAACGATATGGATGAGTTTGAAGGATTCCACCATATTCCAAGAGGTAAAGGCATCGAGGGTTTCGATACGCTTTCCTGCCCGATAGGTCTTTCGATTCATTTCATCAAATTCGTCATAGACCGCATCTTCCACTGCATAGGCATGGACGATTTCCACCCCATGGATAATTTCGTTTAGCTGGGCAATGACATTGGCCTTTAGTTTGCGATAGGTCATGCTCCATTTGGAAGCGATTTTATGATATTGGGTGGTGATAAACCAAATCACCACCATGGGAACCAAGGTAATGACAGCCGCCAAGGGATCTTGGTAGACGAGAACGATGAGAATCACTATAATGGTGAGAAGGGCGGAGAAAAGCTGGTCCAATATGGTGGTAAAAAGCAGCTTCAACTCGCGGACATCATTGGTAAGTCGACTGGTGACCTTTCCCACCGGTGTTTGATCAAAGAAGGAGAGGGGGAGATTCATAATCTTGTCGAAAAGGCTTTCCCGTATGTTTTGCGCCACATCGTTGGCACATCTTTGAAATTGTAAGGAACGTAAGTAGGAAAAGAAATGACTTGCCATCATGAGAAAAAGATAGAGACTTGCTGAAATAAAAAATCCTTTCCTATCCAAAATTCCCTGGGTCGGATCAATATCCCTGTCCAATAGGCGTTGCATAAAAAGGGGATAGACGACTTTCAATCCCGTTGCCATCATGGTAAAGAATATACCGACGTATAATTTGATACCCAAAGCCTTCCCCGATGAGAGGAGAAACCCCATGATCGGTGTTTTGGATGGCTTGGTGTTATTTTTCTGTTCTGTTGTCATGTGATACCTCCTGCATGGACTGTGCCTTGTACTCTTGAGCGAACCAACCACCCTGTTCCATAAGTTCATCAAAGGTTCCCATTTCCACAATCTCTCCCTTATCCAGAACCAAAATTTTATCTGCATTGACCACGGCACTCAGACGATGGGAGCTATAGACCATGGTTTTCTCGGGAAAGTATCTTTGGAGATTGGAGAGGATTTTTTGTTCGGTTTTTGTATCCACGGCACTCAGGACATCATCAAAAATGAAAATGTCTCGAGTTTCATAGAAAGCGCGAGCAAGGGAGAGTCTTTGCTTTTGACCGCCCGATAGAATGATGCCCATCTCACCACAGGTGGAGTGGATTCCCAGGGGAAGAGAGGGAAGGTCCTTAGAAAAGTCGGCTGCCTTCATTGAAAATTCCAATTCTTCCTCATTTTCCTCACGGAAAAAAATGATGTTGTCCTTGACGGTTTTGCTAAAGAGAAAATGTTCTTGGGGTACATAGGCCAAATGATGTCTCCACTGGGTCTTATCCAGATTTTGAACAGGGATTTGATTGATGGTAAGAGAACCCTCAACTTCGGGATAGGTACATAGGAGTTGACGAAGGAGGGTGGTTTTACCGCTTCCCGTTCGTCCCACAATGGCGACTTTCTCCCCTTTTCGAATTTGTAAATTGAGATGACGCAACACAAAGGTTGGGTCGGGGGCCTTGGTCGGTGTTTCTTTTTCCTCATGACAGGGATAGGCAAAGGAAAAATCCTTAAATTCAATGGATGCAAAATCCTCAATGATAGCTCCTTCTTGGGAAGAAACCGTGCCATCGATGAAGATTTCCTCGATTCTCTTTCTTGAGGTATGGGCTTCTTTTCCCACAATGAGAAGTTCTGACAAGGCTTTGGCCGGCCATTGGAGATTGATGAGATAGAAGGCGTAGGTTACCAATTGTCCCATGGTAAGACTTCCCTTACCGATAAAATAAGCTCCAATGACGAAGGATAGAATACTAAAGATTCCATAATATAGTTCCGATGCCGGCGCATAAAAGGATTGCAACTTGGTAAGACTCATATCCCTTTGGTTTTTCTCTTGGGCTCCACGGAGGAATATCTTTTTATGGATATGTTCCACTCCAAAGGCCTTGATAATTTTCACTCCCCCGACCGATTCCAAACTTTGTCGATGAAGTGCATCAAAACTTTCTTGACCCGCCTCATAAATTTCATCGTGTCGCTTACTGATCCGTAGAATCAATAGAAAATTCAGGGGAATGGAAACCAGTGCCAAAAAAGCGAGGACGGGGTGAATCTTTATCATCTGATATAAAATCATGGCAGGATATATGACTCCATCGAAGAACACCATAATACCGTAGCCCAAGGCCTCGGAGACGGCTGTGGAGTCACTGGTTGCTTTGGATATGATGGTTCCCGGTTGATGTTTTAAGAAAAACCGAGGATTTTGTTCCAATATGGTTTTGCAGATGGACATCCGTATCTTTCGTTCACCATAATAATAATTTCTAAAAATCAAATATCCCCATAGACAGGCCATGAGATAGGACAAGAAAACAAGAAGAAGAATCACACCCAAGGATGGATAGAATTCTCCTTGTGAAAGCGTCCCATTTTTCATGGCGTCGACCATGGAACCCACTCGCTTTGGAATCATGAGCGAAATCATGCTGCTTGCAACCAGCAAGATTAAACTCAGGATAAGTGACCAGGCTCCACCTTCAATAAGTTGATAATAATAGCGTATTTTTTTCATATGTATGTTCCTTTTTGATTGATGTTGAAATTTAAGAAATAAAAAGGGAGTTAGTCGAGATACTCCACAAACTCCTCTAGATTTCGTCTTTTTTTTGTTCGAAGGGGATACCCATCTTCAGGATAGCCCATGGCCACAATAAGACATACTTTATCTTTTGTGCCTAAAATTTCTTGCACTTCTTTTTCCTTGAAGAGACCTAAAATACAGGTTCCAATCCTAAGTTCTTCTGCTTGGTAACATAGACTCATGACAGCAATACCTGTGTCCATGGCTTGAAAGTCCAAGTCGGTAAACTTTGCGCCCAGGCGGCTGGCGATGTTGGCCTTTCTCTCCGTAAAAATGACAAACGCAGGACAATTGTCGATAAAAGAGTTATAGGGTCCCCGGGCCTTGGAAATTCTTCGAGCAGATTCACCGGTGGTCACATACAGATTGTATGGTTGAGAATTCACCGCGGAAGGAGACATTCTTGCTGCTTCAATGCATAGCTCTAGATCTTTCATAGGAAGGGGATCAGTTTTAAATTTTCTCGTCGATTGACGTTGATAAATCAAATCCTTAAATTCCATGGCTTGAGTATAGCATATAAATTTTGTTAGAGCAATCATTTTTCCATAGATTTCAATGATTTCATCAATTTGTAATCATTGTGAAATATTTGGGAAAGAACCATTTTAAACAGGAAAACATCTTTGATAGGTTTTGCTTTTTAGTCTAAATTCTTCTATAATATGGGTAGGAGGTGTGCTTTGGAAAATATTACTCTAAATGCATTGATTATTATGGCGTTGGTAGGTTTGTCTGCTTTTTTTTCATCCAGTGAAACAGCCATTGTTTCGACCAACAAGTTTAAAGTTCGTAAACTCATGGATGACAAGGTAAAAAATGCCACCCTATTGCATCGTTTGGTCAATGATCCTTCTCGGACCATCTCGGCCATTCTCATTGGAAATAACATTGTAAATATTGCAGCGACTTCCATTTCCACGGCGATTTTTGTACGGGCCATCCCCAAGTATGGAACCTTGGTGGCCACCATTGTGATGACCCTTTTGGTACTTGTGTTTGGTGAAATTATTCCCAAAAATCTGGCCAATCGAAATCCAGAAACCTACGCCATCAAAGTCACACCCTATATCCATTGGATCGCCATCTTTCTAACTCCCTTTGTGAAGATGTTCAATGCCTTGGCCAAGAAGTTTTATGGACCGGAATCCAAGGATGAGTTTACGGAAGATGACCTCATTACCATCATCAATGTGAGCCATGAAGAAGGGGTACTCGAGGGTGACGAGAAGACCATGATTCAAAAGATTTTTGAATTTACCGATTCGCAGGCGAAGGATATCATGACGCCACGGACATCCATCGTGGCTTTGCCCCTGGATATAGATCCCGATGAATTGATGGGAAAAGTGAAGGAATTGAACTTCTCTCGAATTCCCATTTATGATGATAACATCGATGATATTGTGGGGATTTTAAATGTGCGAGATTTGGTGGGGAAGAAGTTAGATGATAAGTTTTCCTTAAAGGCGCTTCTTCGTCCGGCCTATTTTCAATATGAGAGTAAGAGCAACATCCAATTGCTCAGTGAATTGAAGCGAAAGAAATACACCATGGCCGTCATCTTAGATGAGTATGGTGGAACTTCAGGAATTGTCACCATTGAAGATATTGTGGAAGAAATCGTGGGAGACATTTCTGATGAGTATGATGAAGAGGACAATCCCATTCGAAAGATTGGAAACAACCATTATTCCATCAAGGGCGACACCGATATAGAGGATATCAATGAAAGACTTGGGATCCATTTGGAAAGTAAGGATTACGAGAGTATCGGAGGATATGTCATTGGTCTTGCCGGTAAGTTTCCCAAGGATGGAGAAATGTATCAAAGTGCCAATTACGAATTTTTCATAGAGAAAGCAGAACCGACCAAAGTCGAAAAAGTTCGACTACGAATAAAGAAAAGGTGATATTGTGGCTTTTGTCCACCTACATTTACACACGGAATATTCTCTTTTGGATGGTGCCAATCGAATTCAACCCTTGGTACAAAAGATAGGAGCCCTTGGTATGCGTTCCGTTGCCATTACGGATCATGGCAATATGTACGGGGTGGTGGAGTTTTACAAGGCCTGCAAAAATGCTGGAATCCATCCCGTCATCGGTTCGGAAATTTATATTTCCGAGGGGGATCATCTTGTAAAAAACCCTGCCCAACGGACCTACTACCATCTCGTTTTGTTGTGTAAAAACAATGTGGGTTTCAAAAACCTCATGAAAATTTCCACGGAGGCCAACGTCAATGGAATGTATTATCGGCCCCGTATATCTAAAGAGTTTTTGGAAAGGCATAGCGAAGGGCTTATCGCCCTGAGCGCCTGTTTGAGTGGAGAGATCCAAAAGAAGTATTTGGACGGAAACACCCAGGGCGCCATGGATGCCTTTTTTTGGTATCGAGACGTATTCGGTGAGGATTTTTACTTAGAAATACAAAATCACGGGATTCGTGAAGAGGACATCATCCGCCACTTTTTTAAAGAACTGTCCATGGAATATGGACAAAAACTGGTGGCGACCAACGATTGTCACTATTTAAACCGTGAAGATGCCTCCATGCATGATGCGGTGCTATGTATTTCCACTGGCAAAACTTTAAAAGACCCCGATAGGATGCGGTTTGATTTTCCAGAGTTTTATGTAAAGAGCGAAGAGGAAATGCGAGAAGCCTTTTTTGACTTTCCTGAGGCCCTGGATATCACAGAGGAAATTGCCAATCAATGCCAAGTGGAATTGGATTTTCATACCTATCATTTGCCCGATTTTCAAACCCCCAATGGGGAAGATCACTATGACTACTTGGTTCATCGTACCTACAAGGGATTGGAGAAGCGCTATGACATCACCGATGAAGTAAAGAAACGAGCCGACCATGAACTCAAGATTATCGCCGATATGGGTTTTGTGGATTACTTTTTGATTGTGGATGATTTTATTCGCTTTGCCAAGGAAAAGAATATCCCTGTGGGCCCAGGCCGAGGATCTTCCGTGGGAAGCATTGTCTGCTATGCACTGGGAATTGTGGATTTGGACCCATTAAAGTATGGCCTTGTATTTGAGAGATTTCTAAATCCAGATCGGGTCACCATGCCCGACATTGATATTGATTTTTGTTATGAACGCCGAGAAGAAGTCATCGATTATGTTCGTCAGAAATACGGAGATGATCGGGTGGCTCAAATTATTACCTTTGGAACCATGGCAGCTCGTGGAGCCATTCGAGATGTGGGAAGAGTGCTTTCCATGGCCTATGCGGACGTGGATCGTATTGCTAAAATGATTCCCAATGAGCTTGGTATCACCATTGATCGAGCCCTTTCCATTTCAGAGGAATTAAAAAGAGCTTTTGAGGAGGAACCAGATACACGGGAATTGATTCTCCTGGCGAAAAAAATTGAAGGTCAAGTTCGTCATGCCGGGACCCATGCCGCCGGAGTGGTCATTTCCAAAGATCCCATTGTGGAATATGCTCCCCTCACCAAGACCACAGGACAAATCACAACCCAGTTTCCCATGACCGAGTTAGAGGAATTGGGTCTACTTAAAATGGATTTCTTGGGATTGCGTACCTTAACCGTTATTGAAGACAGTTTGCAACTCATTGAAAAAAATTACGGTCACCGGCCAAGTCTCGAGGACATGAGCTTAGATGACCCAGAGACATTACGTCTTTTTCGAGATGTGCGCACCATCGGGATCTTCCAATTTGAATCTCCGGGGATGCGGGCCTTTTTGAAAGAATTGCAGGTGGAACGTTTTGAGGATCTCATCGCCGCCAACTCACTTTTTAGACCTGGACCCATGCAGTCCATCCCCACCTTTGTGGAAAGAAAAAATAGTGGTGCTGCTGTAAACTTTCCTCATCCATTGTTGGAGGAAATTTTAAAAGATACTTATGGGGTCATCGTATTCCAAGAGCAGGTCATTGCCATTGTCCAAAGCATCGGAGGGTATTCCATCGGCCGTGCCGATTTGGTACGCCGGGCCATGAGCAAAAAGAAAATGGATGTCATGGAAGCGGAGCGACCCGTCTTTATCCGTGGAGCAAAGAAACGGGGCTTTTCAGAGGAACTGGCCAACGATATTTATAATCAAATGATTGACTTTGCCAAATATGCCTTCAACAAAAGTCATTCCGCCGCCTATTCTCTCGATGCATGGAGGACGGCTTGGCTCAAAGTCCACTATGGAAAGGAATATATGGCAAGTCTTTTGACCTCCGTAGCATCGGAACAGGGCAAGGTGGCACTCTATGTGGAAGAAGCACGATCCATGCAGATTCCCGTCTTGCCACCCCATGTCAATCATAGTCTATGGGAATACACAACGGAAGGAGATGGCCTACGGATGGGTCTCAAGGGCTTGAAGGGATTGGGAGTTTATACGGTGGATGCCATTCTCAAAGCAAGAAAAGACGGACCATTCCAAGGACTGTATGATCTCTTGGAACGTATTGGAAGGGAAAATACCCAAGCCCTCAATAAAAAGTCCATTGAATCTCTCCTCATGGCCGGAGCTCTCGATGGTCTTGATGTGACTCGAAAGGACGGACTCAATACGTTTGAAATCATTTTAGATTCTATCCAGAAACAAAAACGCTCCAATGTCAAGGGGCAGGTGAGTATGTTTGGATTGGTGGAAGATGCTCCAGAGCCGATGACGACCATAGAACATACGGCCACAGAGTTTTCCCAAGATCGACTCTTGGAGATGGAAAAGGAAATTTTGGGAATTTATGTGTCCAGTCATCCCTTGGAGGGCTATGAGTCCATCATTGAAGAATTTAGCAATTGCAGCGCGGCACGAATTGCCGAGGCCTACGAGGAATATAGAACCCAAGAAATTCCCTTGACCTTGCCCTCTGTGGTTCGAATGGCAGGACTCATTGGCCGTGTCAAGGAGAATATCACTCGAAACAATAAAAAGATGGCGTTTTTCCAATTGGAAGATTTGACCGGTACCATGGAGGTCATTGTCTTTCCCAACGTCTATCACAGGGTGAAAGATGTTTTATTCGCTGGAAATAGGGTACAGATAAAGGGACATCTATCCTATTCGGAGGTCGAAGAACCAAAGCTCATTTTAGATCAGATGGATCTTTTGTCTCGGCAGAAAATTTGCTATCTTCGAATGAAAAACCGAGAAGAAAAGATTGTTTTTCCATTGGTTCGGGAATTTATCAAACACAACCCCGGTTCCATGGAATGTAGATTTTATTTTGAAGAGGATGGAACTTCCGGTACCTTCCGAGATGCTGCCAACTTAAAAGATGATCCTGAGGTGTTGCAGCAACTGACACAAATGATTGGGGAAGAAAATATAAAAATAAAGTAGGGGAGAACATGAAAAAAATTGCAGTATTGACCAGCGGTGGAGATGCACCAGGCATGAACGCCGCCCTTCGAGCCGTTGTCCGTTCCGCCATTTATCGTGGACTGCAAGTCCTCGGTGTGAAAAAGGGATACAATGGACTCATTGAAGGAAATATGGTGGAAATGGATGTGTCCAGTGTGGCCGATATCATCCACAGAGGAGGAACCATACTGGGTACGGCGCGGAGCGATGAATTTAAAACAGAAGAAGGGATAGAAAAGGCTTTGGATAAACTACGGGTGTTGGAAATCGACGGACTCGTTGTTTTGGGAGGAGATGGTACCATGCGCGGCGCCTTGGAGCTTTCAAAACGTGGAATCCCTGTGGCCTGTATTCCCTGCACCATTGACAATGACTTGGGTTACACCGATTATGCCGTTGGATTTATGACCGCCACAGAAACGGTGGCCGATGCCATCAGTCGTCTAAGGGATACGTCGAGTTCCCATGGAAGAGCCAATGTGGTGGAGGTCATGGGTAGGCGCTGCGGAGATATTGCACTTTACTCAGGACTTGCCGGCGGCGCTGAAACCATTGTTGTGCCAGAGGTCGCCTTTGACTTGGATGCACTTTTGAGGAAGGTTTTGAGAGGTAAAAACCGGGGCAAAAGACATCACATCATCGTCCTTGCAGAGGGAGCCGGTAATCCCTATGAAATCAGTGAGGCCATTCAAAAAACAGCGGAAATGGAAACCAGAGTCACCATCTTAGGCCATGTACAAAGAGGCGGTACGCCCACGGTATTTGATCGGATCATGGCAAGTCAAATGGGTAGTATGGCGGTGGATCTTTTATACAATGGAGAAAAGGATCGAGCCATTGCCATCAATTGCAATAAGATTGTTTCCGTTCCCATTGAAGATGCACTAAAAACCCAAAAGCTATTCCAACATGAGCTTTTGGAAACGGCGGGTATGTTGGCCATATAGGAGATAACCATGAAAAAAACAAAAATTGTAGCCACCATTGGTCCGGCCAGTGACAGTGAAGAAGTCTTGAGAGCCTTGGTGGAAGAAGGGATGAATGTCTGTCGTTTGAATTTTTCCCACGGAAATCACGAGGAGCATAAGAGACGGATGGATACCATCAAACGTCTTCGTGAGGACTTAAATATCCCCTTGGCCATTATGCTCGATACCAAGGGACCCGAAATTCGAATTGGTCGTTTTAAAGACGGACCCATACGGATCGAACAGGGACAGGAATTCACCCTTACCACAGAGGATATTCTCGGGGATGAAAAGCAAGTGTCTGTGACCTACGCCCATATTGATGAAGTGGAACCGGGAAGTCGTGTTCTCATTGATGATGGCTTGGTAGAGTTCATGGTCAAGAGTGTGGAAAAGGGAAAGATTCACATGGAAGCCATCAATAGCGGAGAGCTGTCCGACAGAAAGGGAGTCAATATTCCCGATGTAAAAATCAAACTTCCCTCACTCACCGAGAGGGATATTGAAGACATTGAATTTGGAATTGCACAGGAAATTGATTACATTGCCGCTTCCTTCATTCGAAGTCAGGATGACGTGCTGGCCATTCGACAGATTCTCGAGAAAAATGGCAATCCCAATATTGGGATTATCTCTAAAATTGAGAATCGGGAAGGCGTGGATAATTTAGAGGATATTTTGGAAGTTTCCGATGGTTTGATGGTGGCCAGGGGAGATTTGGGGGTCGAGATACCGCCACAGGAAATACCCCTGGTACAAAAAAACATGATTCGAAAATGTGTTCTTGCGGGAAAGGTTGTCATCACAGCCACCCAAATGCTCGATAGTATGACAAGAAACCCCCGTCCCACCAGAGCAGAGGTCACCGACGTGGCCAATGCCATTTTGGATGGATCATCTTGTATCATGCTTTCTGGGGAAACGGCAGCGGGGAAATATCCCGTGGGCGCGGTACGTATGATGCGCCAAATTGCCATCAATACGGAAGATAGCCCCGAATATCAAAATATGCTACGATCTTTTCCCGATCACCACAGTATGTCTGTGACCAATGCCTTGGCCCAGGCCACTTGGCAAATCGCAAAGGATTTAAATGCAGCGGCCATATTGACCGCAACCAAGAGCGGCGCCACGTCCCGTGCCATCTCCAAATTTCGTCCGGCACAAACCATCGTGGCACTGACCAGTGAGAAACATGTCTATCAACAATTGTCTATGGAATGGGGTGTCTATCCCATTATGGTCTCTCGCAGCACCCAATTTGAAGTGCTGTTTGAGGAGGGCATCGAAAAGGCAAAAGATTCATTTATAAAGGAGGGAGATTTGATCGTCCTTACGGCAGGAGTACCCGTTGGTAAATCCGGTTCCACCAACCTGTTGAAAGTGGAGGTCATATCGAAACGATTGGCAAAAGGAATGGGAATTGGGGAAGGAACCATCACGGGTAGAGCCGTCGTGGCAAATTCACCGGAAGAATTAAGAAAAGAATTTCATGACGGAGATATCATCGTCACCATAGGCATGCATCGCGACATGGTTGGCTTTGCAGAGCGTTCTGGAGGGATCATCACAGAAGAGGGAGGTCTCACCAGCAGTGGTGCCATCATTGGCCTCAACTTAAAAAAACCCACTATTGTGGGGGCTGCCGATGCCACCAAGGAAATCAAATCCGGTGACATGATCACCATGGACTTAAAAACAGGACAAGTCGTCAAGGGCGTATTGGAAAATATATAGGGGGATCTATGCGGAAAAGCTGGGATGAATATTTTATGGAAATAACGGAAATGGTGGCCCAAAGAAGCACCTGTGAACGGGCTTTTGTGGGCTGCGTCTTGGTCAACAAGGACCATCGGATTGTGTCCACGGGATACAATGGATCGGTGACGGGCAATCCCCACTGCATCGAGGTGGGGCACACCATGCGTGATGGCCATTGTATTGCCACCATCCATGCGGAAATGAATGCTCTTTTGTATTGTGCCAAAGAGGGGATTTCCGTAAAACATTGTACGGCCTATGTGACCCACTTTCCCTGTCTCCATTGTACCAAATCCCTGATTCAATCGGGCATCAACCGTATCGTCTATCTCCATGACTATCGAATCGATCCCTATGCAGTGGAGCTGTTGGAGACCAATCATATCCCCTATGAGAAATATGTCAAGCAAGGTGGCGAATAGAAGAAACGAAAAGAAGGAATTCCATTACGGGATTCTTCTTTCATATTGTCAATTTTTCATTTTATGTTAAAAGCAGGTTTTATATATGATACGATTAGAAAATGTAAGTAAATACTACAAAACAAAGACGGGTCAATTTTGTGCTGTAAAGGATTTGAATATGGAGATTCAAAGGGGATCTCTAGTTGGCTTAATTGGGCCAAATGGTGCCGGCAAATCTACCACCATTAAGATGATGGTCGGTATACTAACGCCAACCTCTGGAGATATACAAGTTTGTGGCATGGTGCCATATAAAAACCGAGGGAAACTCGCATATAAAATTGGAGTCATGTTTGGAAATAGGACAAATCTCTTATTTCAACTGCCTCTTAAGGAATCGGTTTTACTCATCAGGGATATGTATTCCATAAGAAATGAGGACTTTCAAAAGTCCCTCTCCTATTATGCAGAAATCCTTGAAGCGGGAAATCTATTAGAAAAGCCCATCAGAAGCATGAGTTTAGGGCAGCGAATCAAATCGGAAATTTTGGTAACCCTACTTCACGAACCAGAAATATTGGTGTTAGATGAGCCGACCATTGGGCTTGACATCATAGCTAGACAGAATTTTAGAAAGATTTTAAGGACACTTTCAAATGAGGAGAAAAAGACTATCATTCTAACATCACATGATTTAGTGGATGTTGAAAACACCTGTGATGAGGTCCTTTTAATCAACAAGGGAGAAATTTTTAGAAACTTCAACAGAGAGAGCTTTAAACATGAAATAGGCAAATTCGCCGTTATAAACGTACCGTCCACTGTGATTTTATCAGATGATTTGAAACAGTTTTTAAGAGAGTCCAATGATATGAGGCAAAAGTTAATGGTAGATAGAGGGGACGTAAATACAATCATACAGGGGTTAAATAGTATAAACAACGACGTACTAGAGTATGAAATTTCAGCACCAAGCCTTGAGGATATCGTATATGAAGACTATAAATCATAAACTAAAACTAATCCTCAGATACCTGATCATTTCTTACAAACAAAAAAGAGAGTTTAAATCAGAATTTATATCTTATATCTCATCTGTAGCCTTGGGGATTGTAGGAATATTTGTATTTTGGTATTCTCTTAAAACCAGTGGAGTGCGGTTTCAAGGGTGGTCATTTGATGAAATCCTCATCTTAAATGGATTTTATTTTTTGAGCAAAGCAATCAGCACATTTTCATTTGGGTTTAGAGATTTGGAGTATAAAATAATAGACGGTAGTTTTGATACCTATATGATGCGACCCCATTCTCCCTTTTTTATGTTGGCATGTGAGAGATTTAATCTGATTTTTCTCCTAACCAATCTCATATTATCGATGGCACTGATTATATGGGGCGTGTTGCAATTTTCCACGAGTCTATTTAGAATCATAATGGCTTTTTTGATATCTCTTATGTCAAGTCTTGCCATTGAAATTTTCTACATGAGCTTTAGTTTGTTGTCTTTTTACTTTGGCAAGATTTATTATGCGAGGGAATTACTCTTTTCTCTAACAGATGCCAAGAAATACCCACTGGATATCTTTCCCAAAGGCATGATCCAATTTTTTACCTATTTCATGCCTCTCATTGCCATTGCCACGATTCCAACAAAGATAATGACAAACTCCAACTATGGCTTCACCAATGTTTTTAGTATCGTTGCAATGATTCTACTATTGCAAATACTGCTATACAAATTCTTAAAAAGAAAAGTATTAAACATATATTGTGGAACGGGGAATTAATATGAAAAAAGTATATGTAAGACTTCTTACCATTGGAATAAAAGAGGAGAAAGTCTTTGGAATAAATTTTATGTTTAGCTTTTTAACCCTTCCTCTCCAAGCGCTCATTTCGTATTATCTATGGAAAAAGGGTATGGGTGAAGCGGCCATTAGAAATTTTACAATGAACACAATGGTCATATATTTTTTCTTGCAAACCATCCTTATGATTTCCTATGAAGGTGCCATGATGACAGCTTATGAAGTGAATACGGATATTTCAACGGGTAAAATTCTAAGTCTGCTTTTAAAACCTATTTCCTATCCACTGATGCTATTCTTTAAAAAAATAGGATTTTTCTTTTTAAGGATCTTTGTCGGATACACATCTGTTTTGGTCTTTGCAGCAATTTTAGGAGAGACATTACATTCCATAAATATCATCTATTCACTGCTATTTGCAGCAATCAGCTTTACCCTGTTATTTCAAATTCAAATGATCATTGGTTTACTTGCCTTTCGATTTAAAAACATCATTTTACTTAGGGATTTTGTTATGGATATCCTATGGATTTTAGGCGGAGTCGTCATCCCACTTGACTTTTTTCCAAAGGCGCTTTCCAGTGTCCTTTCATGGACGGTCATTCCATTGATACATTATATGCCCGGTAAATTACTGGTGAATCCTTTCATGACCAAGGAGCTTTTGATTGTATTTTTAAGTGGGGTGCTTCGCATTGTGTTGTATTCCTTCGTGATAAAACTCATATGGAAGGTAGACTCCACAAAGGCAAATCAAGGAGCATAATCCCTCTTTCCATTGAAATGAACCGCAGTTCATGTGAAGAGTTTTTGAACCCGGCTTTATAGAGAACCAAAGAAATCCCCAAGAGGATTTCTTTTTTTGTATATTTTTTTATAGAATCATTGCCATGACAGCCTTTTTTTGATATGATAAAAGATAGTGAATTTTGACGAAAAAAAAGAGACCGAAGTCTCTTTTCTTTATGAATTATTCTTCTTCACCGGCCAATTCTTCTGCGATGAATTCATCTAATTCCTTTTCATCAAAGATAAATCTTTCGTTATCACCGATGGCAAGGAAGGGAATGCCCAATCCACCTTCTTCGATGATGGGTTTAAATTCTTCCGCAGTCTCGCGAATGGCCAAATATTTTTTGAGGAAGCCCAGTGAAGATGTGATGTCTAGGTATAAGAACCTTATACCAGCCTTTTCAAGTTTTTCCTTGAAAGGACCACAGGTCACTCACATGGAACTACCAAATACAATTTTCTTTTTCATTTTTTTCATATGAATCAACCTCCTAGGTTCTATGATACCACAGATGTTGGTTTTATTCCATAGGAGAAAGAAATAGAAGAAGAAATGGGAGAAAGAATTTTTAAGAAATGAGGGATGAGCATGGCAGAAACCATTTTACAATTGGAAAATCTCCATAAAACATACGATGGAGAAGTGATTTTGGACAATCTCTCTTTGGATATTCGCCAGGGAGAATTTATTACCCTATTGGGGCCATCCGGTTGTGGTAAGACTACGACCCTTCGTTTGATTGGAGGATTTACATATCCTGATAGCGGAAATATTTATTTTGAAGGAAAAAATATCACCCATACCAAACCCAATGAGCGCAAGGTCAATACCGTGTTTCAAAAATATGCTTTATTTCCCCATTTGAATGTCTATGAAAACATTGCCTTTGGGTTGCGCCTACGGAATGTGGCAGAAGATGAGATAAAAAACAGGGTGAGAAAAATGCTGGAGCTAGTCAATCTCTCGGGCTATGCCTATCGAAACATTGACTCTCTTTCCGGGGGACAACAGCAGCGAATTGCCATTGCCCGCGCCTTGGTCAATGAACCGAAGGTGCTCCTCTTAGACGAACCCTTGGGTGCCTTAGATAGCAAACTTCGTAAGGGGATGCAACGAGAACTGATCAATATGCAATGGGAATTGGGGATTACCTTTATTTTCGTGACCCATGACCAAGAAGAAGCCCTTTCCATGAGTGATCGCATCGTGGTCATGAACGAGGGAGTGGTGGAACAGATGGGGCGTCCCATTGATATTTACAATGAACCCGTCAATTCCTTTGTGGCCAATTTCATTGGAGAGAGCAATATCTTAGAAGGAATCTTCAATCACGATTTTTCTGTTAGCTTTGAGGGAGCAGAATTTCCCTGTGTCGATAAGGGATTTGCTCCTGGCGAAAGGGTGGATGTGGTTCTTCGACCGGAAGATGTGGAAATCACCAATGAAGCCAATGGAAAAATCAAGGGCGTGGTCGATACAGTTATTTTTAAAGGGGTGCATTATGAAATCCTGGTCATGGTCCATGATACCATGTGGAAAATCCATTCCACCCGTGCACCGGAAGAAGGTAGTGAAGTCTATCTCACCGTAGATCCTGAAAATATTCACATTATGAGGAAAAGCCATGAAGAAGATTAAACCCTCGGCAGTGATTTTTATCTTTTGGACTGCCGTGTTCATTCTCATTCCTCTGCTCTTGGTGGTGGCCCTTGGATTTACCATCAATCAAAATGGAACGGCTGTTTTTAGCTTGGATAACTTCCGACGGTTTTTCACACCCATTTATCTACAAGTCTTGTGGAGAAGTTTAAAATTGGCATTCTATTCCACGCTGATTTGCCTACTGTTGGGCTATCCCTTTGCTTATTTCATTGCCAAAAAGAAAAATCGAGATATTTATATGCTCTTTGTACTCATTCCCATGTGGATGAACTTTTTGCTCCGAACCTACGCATGGATCAGTCTCTTGGGAAGAAATGGACTTGTCAATCGGGCCCTTGCTTTCTTGGGTCTCCAGCCCATGGAACTTATGTACAATAACATGGCCATTCTCATCGGCATGGTCTATAACTTTTTGCCCTTTATGATTTTGCCCATTTATACCTCCCTCACCAAATTGGATTATTCATTGGTGGAAGCGGGGTACGACTTGGGGGCAGGTCCTGGAAAGGTTTTTCGCAAAATCATTTTACCCCTGACCAAGGGAGGAATATTAACCGGGGTGACCATGAGCTTTATTCCGGCGGTATCCACCTTTGTCATCTCGCAACTATTGGGGGGAAACAATTTCAGTCTCATCGGAAACATCATTGAACAGCAATTTAGATTCACCAACGATTGGAACTTTGGTTCGGCCATCAGTCTGATTCTCATGGCACTCATTTTGATTCTCATCCGATTCTCCATGAAAAATGAAGAAGCCGGGAGCTTGGAAGGGGGTCTCTTATGAAGCGATTTATGAAAAACTTCTATGTGTACTTGCTTTACTTTTTTCTCTATGTTCCCATCCTGGTTCTCATTGCCTATTCATTCAATGCTGGAAGGAGCAGAGCCCTATGGGAAGGATTCTCCTTCCATTGGTACACAGAACTTTTTAAAAACACGGCGGTTTTAAAATCTTTTTATAACACCATCTTGGTTGGGGTCATCTCAACGGTGATTGCAACCATCATTGGTACCATTGGTGCCATCGGTCTATACAATTCCAATTCCAAGATAAAAAAATGGGTCATGGATTTGAACTATCTTCCCATTTTGAATCCGGATATTGTCATTGCCATCAGTTTGGTCGCTCTATATAATTTTATGCGATTACGGTTTGGCTATTTGACTTTGATTTTAAGTCACGTCTCCTTCTTGACACCTTATGTCCTTTTCAATGTGATGCCAAGACTTATGACCATGGATCCCAACTTGTATGAAGCTGCCATCGACTTGGGAGCCAATCGAAAACAGGCTTTTCGCATGGTAGTCTTGCCCGAAATCAAACCGGGTATATGGAGTGGAGCACTCATGGCTTTCACTCTGAGCATTGATGATTTTGTGGTGTCTTTTTTCACCACGGGAAGCGGTGTACAAAATATTTCCATCACCGTTTGGTCCATGGCAAAAAGGGGTGTGAACCCCGTACTCAATGCCCTCAGTGCCATCATGTTTATCATCATGGTTGCTTTGGTAGTGGGCATTTACTTTAGAAATAAGAAAGAACAGGTGAAACGCTATGAAAAAGTTAAAGATATTTAGTATACTATTTGCAATATGCTCGATTTTGACCCTCTTGGCAGGATGTCAAAGTGGCGACAGTGCCACACTCTATGTATACAACTGGGGAGATTATATGGATCCCGAGGTGCTAAAAATGTTTGAAGAAGAGGAGAACTGCAAGATTTCCTACCAGGAATTTGCCACCAATGAAGACCTCTATGTAAAAATCAAAAACACCAGAGATCCTATTGATGTTATCTTTCCCTCCGACTATATGATGGAGCGAATGATACAAGAAAATCTTGTGTTGGAACTTGACTATTCTCATATTCCCAATATGGAAAAGGCCAATGACAAATTCAAACATTTGGATTTTGATCCTGAGAATAAATATTCGGCACCCTATTTTTGGGGAACGGTGGGAATTGTCTATAACACAGAAAAAGTCGATGGAGAGATTACCTCTTGGGCAGACCTATGGAATCCCAAATATGAGGGACAAATCGTGCTCTATAATTCGCAGCGAGATGTTTTGATGATTGCCCTTAAAAAATTGGGTTATAGCATGAACACGAGAAGTGAAGCTGAACTCGAAGAAGCAAAAGAAGAATTGATGAAACAAAAACCACTTGTCTATGCCTACCTTGGTGATGAAATCAAGGATGTGCTCGCCGGAGAGGACGCCGATATTGGAGTGGTCTATTCGGGAGATGCAGGGATTGTCATGTCCACCAATGATAAATTTCGCTATGTACTTCCCAAAGAGGGAACCAATCTTTGGTTTGATGTGGCTGCCGTTCCCAAAACGACACAAAATAAGGAGTTGGCAGAGAAGTTTATCAACTTCCTTCTTCGCCCCGACATTGCAGCCATGAATGCAGAATACTTACAATATGCCACACCTGTGGATGAAGCCAAGGATTTGTTGAGTGAGGAACTCATTGGAAATCCTGCCCTCTATCCCGATGAAACATTATTGGAAAATACGGAAGTTTTCCATGACCCCAAAGAAGTATTGAAACTTTATGATCGTATTTGGACAGAATTTACTTCTGGACTATAAAAGAGCGCAAGCTCTTTTTTATTGGAATTGACAAACCTACTGACAACAGCTATGATGAAATGTATATGAAAGGAGGTCCTATGAGAAAAACCTATTGGTATTACATAAAAAAACATAGGGGGATATCTCTGGCCACTTGCTTTTTGCAACTCACCTTGTGGGGATTACAGGCCACGGTCAATCTTTTATTGATACAGATCTTCGCTGCGGCCATGGACTTGGATTTACATAGATTTTTATTTTGGACAGCCATTGACCTTGGGTGTTGGGGTCTTTATTTTTTAGTGGGAATGTTACAAAACTATGTGCAAGCCCAAGCCATACGAAAACTCAATGGTTGCGTGCGTAAGGATATGTTGGAAAGCCTATGGCAAAAAACCTATGAAGAGCTTCACTCCCAAGATTTTGGAGAGTATCTTTCCAAACTTACCAACAACATACGGCAGATAGAACATCTCCTATGGACTCCTTTTTTTGAAGCGGTGGGGAGAGTCTTTCAAATTCTCTGGTCTATCCTAGCCCTTTCCCTCATTGATTGGACACTGCTCCTCTTGGCCATCACAGTTGCCCTTCTCATGTGGGTCATTCCAAAACTCTTTGAAAAAAAGATAGAAAAGAAAGGAAAAGATATGGAGCAGACCCTTTCCAAAACCACCACTGCTCTTGGAGATTTTATTTCTGGATTTGAACTTCTAAAAGCCTTTGGAAAGAAGCTATTTTTCCTATCCAGGGCAGAAGAGGCGAGTAGGGATTTGGAAAGAACTAAATTTCAGTTGGGATATATGGAGGAAAAAGCCTATGCCATCATTGGAATGATTCATACCATCCTTGAAATTCTCGCTGAGGTTATGATGGTACTGCTATCCTTCTTAGGTAGATTTCATCTCTCCGTTATTTTTGGGGGAGGAAATTTGATGGGAGGACTCCACTATGGATTTACCAATTTGGCCAAGTATCGTTTGTCGATTACGGCAGGAAAGGCCCAATTAGAAAGTTTACAGGGAACCTTAAATGAAGATGACATAAAAGAAAACCAAAAATATAAGAAAAAAGAAACCCTCCTTCCTCTCCAACATTCCATTCAACTAAAGAATGTGAGCTATGGCTATGGAGGTCGCCAAATTTTAGAGAATCTCCAGTTGACCATTGGAAAGAATCAAAAGATTGCCGTTGTCGGTCCTTCCGGTTCAGGAAAAACCACCCTCTTGAAATGTATCATGGGCTGGCTCCAGGACTATGAGGGAGAGATTTTGTGGGATGGAAAAAATATGAGGCAATATGGAGAAGAAGACATCCAAAGAGAGATGGCCCTCATCTCTCAAGATGTGTATCTATTCCATCGAACCATCAGAGAAAACCTCACCCTGGGAGAAGACTTTTCTGCAGATGCCATTCAAAGGGCAGTAGAAGCAAGCGCCCTCACCGAAGTCATTGAAAGGAAACCTCTGGGACTGGAAACCATGGTGGGAGAAGGAGGAAGCCAACTTTCGGGAGGAGAAAAACAACGGGTGGCCATTGCCCGGGCCCTTCTACACAACCGTTCGATTTTGCTGGTGGATGAAGGCACCAGCGCTTTGGATCGAGAGAATGCAAATAAAATTGAAGAAGCCCTTCTCCGCCAGAAAGACATCACCCTCCTTCTTATCAGTCATCACCTCACCGAAGAGAGAAAAAAGGAATTTGACGGTGTCTATGAAATACACCGAGGAAAGGGGGAGGAAGATGCCTAAGATATTTTACTATATGAGATTTCATAAGAGAGAATCCATTTTCCTGTGTATTTTACAAGCGGTGCGAAGAGCTGTCCAAGTGGTACTCCAACTCCTCATGATGAAGACCTTTGCAGAAGCCCTGAAAGGTGATTTTCAAGGATTTCTCCTGTGGTCAGCCATCAGTCTATTGGTTTGGGGGGTGTTTTATCTATTGGGTATCCTCCTAGGATACGTGCAATTGGACACCATACGGAAGTTAAATCATCGGGTGCGACAGGATATGCTCCATTCCATATGGATAAAACCACAGCAAGTCTTTCGAGAAAAAGATAGGGGAGAGTATATCTCCCAATTAACAAATCATGTCCAACAAATTGAAACGTTGGCATGGAAACCTTTTTTTGATGGCATTGGAGACGTGGCCTATATTCTTTGGTGCATGGTTTCTTTGGCTTTCATAGACTGGATTTTATTGGCTGCATCCTTGGTTACAGCTGTAATCATGTGGGTCTTGCCCAAGTATTTTGAAAGAAAAATAGAGAGGGTCAGTGAAGAATCTGCCCAAGCCATGGAAAGGGGAACATCGGAAACAAAGGATATGGTCTTTGGACTGGACATACTAAGGAGTTTTGGGAGTAAATTCTTTTTCATGAAAAAAGGGGAAGAAGCCAGTGACCATATGGAAGGACCCCATGCGAGGATGAAGTATACCAGGGGAATCATTTCGGATATGCTTGGGTTTTTCAGTGTGGCATTGCAAGTTTTTTCCATGGTGTTGATTTTCCTTCTCGCTCTTTACGGTAGAATTCCATTGGCCGTCATCGCCACAGGATCCAATCTCTATGCTGGAGTCAGCAATGGCTTGAGCCGAATGGCAGACTTTAAAGTTTGCTTTACTGCCAGCAAGCCCTATTTTCACCAGATAGAAAAAGAATCCTCCAATGGAAAGGAAAAGAAAGAAACCCTCCTTCCTCTGCAACATTCCATTCAACTAAAGAATGTGAGCTATGGCTATGGAGATCGTCATATTTTAGAGAATCTCCAGTTGACCATTGGAAAAAATCAAAAGATTGCCATTGTCGGTCCTTCCGGTTCAGGAAAAACCACCCTCTTGAAATGTATCATGGGCTGGCTCCAGGACTATGAGGGAGAGATTTTGTGGGATGGAAAAAATATGAGGCAATATGGAGAAGAAGACATCCAAAGAGAGATGGCCCTCATCTCTCAAGATGTGTATCTATTCCATCGAACCATCAGAGAAAACCTCACCTTGGGAGAAGACTTTTCTGAAGATGCCATCCAAAGGGCAGTGGAAGCAAGCGCCCTCACCGAAGTCATTGAAAGGAAACCTCTGGGACTGGAAGCCATGGTGGGAGAGGAAGGAAGCCAACTTTCGGGAGGAGAAAAACAACGGGTAGCCATTGCCCGGGCCCTTCTACACAACCGTTCAATTTTGCTGGTGGATGAAGGCACCAGCGCTTTGGATCGAGAGAACGCAAATAAAATTGAAGAAGCCCTTCTCCGCCAGAAAGGCATCACCCTCCTTCTTATCAGTCATCACCTCACCGAAGAGAGAAAAAAGGAATTTGATGGAGTGTATGGCTTAAAAAGCTCATCACAATAATTGTCAAGAATGGGAAAATAATGAAAGTACTGGTGTATATTAGTATATTCTTTTCAGCACATAAAAAATCATAGAAGATATAATCTTCTATGATTTTTTGGTCTATTTTATATATTAGATTTTGTGATAGTTAATCTTCGATCTTTTTTATCAACAGTCCCATTCATCATTGCAACCACAACAACAAATCAAGAGATCGACTTCTTCTTCTATTTCTACAACTTCGATTTCGATTTCAGTTTGTAGTTGGCCATATTCAGATTTCATTATATCACCTCCTTTATATAATAAAATAAACCTTATCACTATATTATTATATCACAATAAATTTATTATGTAAATAGGGTTGACAAAAAAACTTCACTATGATATCATGGTGTCAAAGGAGAATTAAGATATGAATATAAGTAAAAACGTAATTATGCTTGGTAATAATTTAAAGAATAATAAAACATTCTTCATAATGCAAAACATAGATCTTAAACACAAAAAAGTATTACTTAACATTAATAAAGAATCCGATAGTAATAATTTTGAAGAATTAAATATAGAAAGAATTTCTGACAAGAATTATCGTATGTATTGCAAGTTACATGAGTTTATATTTAACTCAAAAATTTTGGATTGTTTAGATTGGACAGAATACAGGTCGGAAGTAAAACTTTCCGAATCAGATATAATTAGTGAGATAAATTATTTAGGAATACATTTTAGAGATAAAGATTCATTATATTATATAGGATCTGTTGGAGATGATTCAGAGAGTCTATACATTAATACTTTAGAAAAATTTATATTGTTTCATATGTCAGATACTCAAACGTCAAAGAATATTTTTGAATTCAATACTGTAGAATTTTCTAGATATTCATCACTTATCATATGTCATGAGTTGTTTGGCCATTTAGCCGAAGGAGATGTTGGTTTAGATAGGGTTTTTACTGAAGGATTACAGGTTACGGATTTTCCTAGTTCAGATTATGGTATTGATTATAGTATTGATGATAACGGTAATAGGGGAAAGAGTGTAGATTTAATTAATTGTGACTTAGGGGTTTCAACATCAAATATATTTTTTGGTGTGGATAAACATGGAAAATTAAATTCACAAGTGCGCCATAGAAATATTGTAGTTAAAACTGAGAACTCATGTTGTATAAAGGATGGTCTTAGTAGTTGCTTACATATCAATTATGCAGGAATATCAACTAGTGGCAAATATCTCAATTTGATTATTCCATTTGAAAACAATAGTTATCGAATTACAATACCACTTGATGAAATTATAAAAGTTTTTTCTACAGGCTCTTGTCAGTATAGTAACGTTATGTATTGTTGGAAAAGAGGTGTTCCTCATCTTGTATACTTGAGATCACCTAGACTTGCTATGGTATTAAAAAGAACTTTGAGTTCATATATTAGAAAGAGGTCAAAATGATAATAAAAAGTGGAGTATACATTCGGCAAGAAGAAAATTTGATTATAATTTATTCTTTAATGCCGTTAAGAAAAAAAATGGATAATAAAATCACCGGGCAGAATAGATTTTTCAGTATTCAGTTTCTTAGCTGAATTAAAAGATATTAACATTCATTCGTTGACTATTAAGTATGAAAAATTTTCTCAAATTCAAAAAGCTTTTTTAAAATGTTTAATAGATAATAACTTAATAATAAACAATCAATCTAATTCTCAACAAATGAAGTACTTAAACTTTAAAAGGCAAATTGAATATTTTGATTCGTGGTCATTAAGTTGCGAATCATCTTGCCTTGCACAAAGTATTTTAAATTCATCTTCAATATGTATTATAGGTGCCGGCGGAGTAGGTACAGCACTATCAATGCAATTTCTCTCATGTGGTATAGGTAAAATATATCTGATTGATGATGACATTATAGAAGAAAGTAATTTAGCTAGACAATTTTTATTTTCTAAGTCCGAAATCGGTCGGAAGAAAGTCGAAATAATTAGTGACAAACTGAATAAAAGAGGATTGGGTACAGTTGTTCCAATTGACAATAAAATTTCTATCCATAACATTGAAGACCTAATTGAAATGATGCCAAATGTCGAGATAATTACAGGTGTGCCAACTCCACATTCGAAAAATGACTATATCTTGTTAAGAGAAATGATAAAATATGGCAAAGCTGTTATATGTTCAGATGAAT
>JAUNVC010000005.1 GCA_030537875.1 Tissierellia bacterium
CTTGCTCCTCCTTCATAATATCTATTCACGATTATAGCATAAGTAAACCATCATTGCAAGATTTATCCATTATTTCCCTGCAAATTTCTTGAAAACTTTTACTTCTGCTTTTGCTCGTATCGTTTCTATATATTTTTCAAAATCTCTATGGATTGCCGACCGGTAAACATCCTCTTTCAACGAAGAGAAATCTTCCTGTTTTTCGTCTAAATGCAAGATGTAATATCCCTCTTCCCCTTCTATGATTCTTGCCTTCCCCTTGGGTTCCATTGCTTGAACAGCCTCGTCTAGGGCTTTTTCCCGATCTCCTAAGTGATAGTTTTCAATTTTCCCTCCTTCTGTAGCCGACAGCACATCCTTGCTATGCAATATGGCCAATTCTTCAAAGGGACGAAAAGATTGATAAATTTCTTCTGCTTCATCCTTTGTATCAACTAAGATAAGTCGAATAGAATATTTGTAAAATTTTTCCTTGTGTTCTTCAAAAACTTTTTCTAATTCTTTATCACTCAATTCATGAGTTTGCGCAAAGGCATCTTTCAATAAACCGAGAGAATATTCTTCCCGAAGTGCATCATCAAACAAGGACTCTTGAATACCTGCGCTTTTTAAAAATGCTGCAAATTCCTCTTGTCCACCCAATGCTTCGATTTTTTCATCTTTAAAATGTTGTAAATCTTTTTCTGTTATGGAGATACCTTGATTCGTTAATTCTCTATCTATAAGTTTTCTAAGAATCAACTTCTCAAGCACGCCCTTTTCTATGGTTAAATTTTGTTTATTTTTGTCTTCTTCCGTCAATTGATCCCACTGATCTTTCAATTCCGTTTTGTACATGGTTTCATAGAAATCAAACTCTCTTTGAAAGGCATCTGTAGTAATATCCTGATCAAACACTCTAGCTACAACTCCTTCCGGAGCAGTTTGACAGCCTATTAAGAAGAAAACACAAATACATATAACAATTTTACGCATAACTACCTCCTGCCATATTATACACAATTCTTATCTGATTTTAAACCTATGTCGTGAAAAAAATTCAAAAGTTCTTTCACCGGATCTTTCTCCACTCGGAAGCGTAAAATAGGAAGTTTCCCATCAAATACAACCCTATTATTATATTCATTCAAGATGGTTTGCATATTTACTTTGTCTAAAAACTCGGGATGAAATTCAAGTTTTACAAGGTTTCTTCTTTGGGAAACACTCTCAATGGATAGATGGGAAGCCATATTCTTTAGCACACCTATATACATGAGGTTTTCAACCTCTCTGGGCAAATCCCCAAAACGATCAATGAGTTCATCGGTAAAGCTGTCCTTATCCGACAGAGTTTCCAGTGCAGAAATCCGCCGATACACTTCCATGCGACGTGTTTCATCTGGTAAGTACCATTGGGGCAACGCGCTTTCCACTTCCAAATCAATTCTAGTTTCGATTGTGGGCTCTACAACTTCTCCTTTACTTTCCTTAACAGCCATTTTTAGATACTTCATATAAAGCTCGTATCCTATTTGCTCCATATGACCGTGTTGACGTAGGCCCAACACATTGCCTGCTCCCCGCAATTCCAAATCTCGCATGGCAATCTTATACCCACTCCCAAAGTCTGTGAATTCTTTCATTGCCATCAGGCGTTTGGATGCTTTTTCAGAAAGGGGTTGAGTGCCTTCATAGGTAAAATAAGCATAGGCCAAGCGATTGCTCCGTCCTACCCTGCCACGAAGCTGATATAAGGTAGATAAGCCAAGTCGTTCCGCTCCATAGACGATGAGGGTGTTGACATTGGCAACGTCCATCCCCGTTTCAATAATGGTGGAACTGACCAAACAATCAAATTCCCCAACTATGAATTGATGAAAGATGGTCTCCAAGGTTCGTTCCGGCATCTGTCCGTGGGCTATGGCAAAGGTTGCTTCCGGGACAATCCTTCTCAAATCCTCTGCCATTTTTTCCATGGAACGTACATCATTATATAGAAAATATACTTGTCCTCCTCGATGTATTTCCTTTAAAATTGCACTACGAATCACAGATAACTCGTAGGGGAGCACATAGGTTTGGACTGGATATCGATTCTGTGGTGGCTCTTCCAACACAGAAAGAGAACGTATACCTGACAATGACATGGAGAGTGTCCTTGGAATGGGAGTGGCTGACAATGTAAGAACATCGATGGTTTTTGTCATCTGCTTAATCCGTTCCTTATGACGGACCCCGAAGCGTTGTTCCTCATCCACAATCAAAAGACCCAGGTCTTTAAATTTTACATCCTTGCTCAATAGGCGATGGGTTCCTATGATCATGTCAACAGTTCCAGCCTTGACCTCCTTCAAGGTTTGATCAATTTCTTTTTTGGTGCGAAAGCGACTCACATTTCGTATGGTGATGGGAAAGTTTTTAAATCTTTCCATTGCTGTTTTTGTATGCTGATCACTCAATAAGGTCGTTGGTGTTAAAAAAGCAACCTGCTTTCCGTCCATGATGGCCTTAAAAGCTGCTCGGAATGCAACCTCCGTCTTCCCATACCCTACATCACCTAGGAGCAACCGATCCATCGGATGGATGGATTCCATATCGGTTTTAATCTCGTCGGTTGCAAGAATCTGGCCATCGGTTTCCTCGAAAGGAAATCCATCTTCAAATTCTCTCTGCCATGGAGTGTCTTTAGAAAAGGGATGTCCTTCAATTTGCATACGTCCAGCATAGAGTTCGATCAAATCTTTTGCCATTTCTTCTATGGCTTTTTTGCTTCTCTCCTTTGTCTTCTGCCATTGCGGACTATAGAGGGTATGGATTTTCGGTTTGGCACCGTCTTTTGACATGAACGTATCGATTAGGTTCATGTTTTCAACGGGAACATATAACTTGTCCGTGCCTTTGTAGTGAATTTCTAAGTAATCCTTCTTGATGCCTTTGACTTCCAAAGTGATGATACCTTCAAATACCCCAGCACCATGATCCTCATGAATGACATAATCTCCCTTCGATAAATCGGAGATACGCAAGGTGGACTTCTTTTTTCCCTTGGTAGGTTTTCTTTTTCGTTGGCTTCCAAAAATATTTTCAGCACCAAAAAAGACCAACTTCTCATCGGGCAGGGCAAAGCCTTCATTCAAATCCTCCCGACAAATTTGAACGATCCCACTTTCATCGCTTTTCCCCATGGTATAAGAAATGCCATGGGACGTAAGAGAATCCGTCGCTGCATCAATCCTCTCTTGTTTCGTTAGTCCATAATAGACTTGATATCCATTCGAGAGATAGGATTTAACCAAATCAGCAATATGACCAAAATCTCTATGATAATTATCCAAACTTTGAAATCGAATGGTTTCTTTGGCTCCATCTACGTGGAAAAGCTCCTGATCCATATATTGAATCCATATGCTATCCTTACAGATTCTTTGGTCTGCGAAAGGATCTCGAATCAATTTCCTCTCTACCCCAGAAGTCAAGATTTCTCCAGAAAGATACAAATCTTCTCGATCCATATCTTCAAATTGATAGGTTCTGTTCAGTTCCTCCATGGATCGGTGGGGATCATAAAATACCAACGGTCTCTTCGCCTGCTCAAAGAAAAAACTTTTTCCATGGGAGGGAAAATAATCGTACAAAATCTCGCGTTCTTGAAAAAACATGTTTTCCTTTAAAGCAGAGAGATACCCTAAAAACTTATCTTCCTTCGGAGATGGCTTGTTGGACCATTCTTCTTCCAAATTCTGTAATACATCCCGCCCTATCTCGTCGGTCAAAAGAAGTTCTCTAGCTGGAAAGATACGACAAGAATCCAAGTGCGAAAAAGAAAGACGGGTATCTGGATCTACCTCACGGATGGTGTCGATTTCCTCATCAAAAAATTCAATCCGCAGGATGGAGTCCCGATCTACGGGAAATATATCTAAAATTCCCCCTCGTATTGTAAATTCTCCTCGACTTTCAACTTGACCCGTCCTATCATAACCTGCTTCGACCAACCGCTTTAGAAGTGTATCCCTATCGTACTCCTCTCCACGACGCAACGCAATGACTTGTCCTTCATACACTCCCCAATCCATCACTGGTTCAAGCAAAGTATATAAGCTCATGGTTAATAACGGTGCTTTCCCTTCCATTACCTCTCGAATGATTTGAAGTCGACGATGCATGGTTTCATTATCAATCACTTTTATATCGTAGTACACCTTGTCTCGGGGTGGAAGATAGCGACAAGTAAGATTCATATTACGAAACTTCGCTTCCAAGTCCTTCGCTTCTTTTTCCGTAGGTAGGACCAAAATGGGGAGATTCTCTTGATTGGAAAAAACGGCAGCACAAATTTGTGCCAATCCATTGAATGGCACACCACTGAGAATGAAAGACTCTTTATTTTGTAGAGACTTATCCAAGGCTTTTATTGGGCCGATGTTTTGTAAAGATTCTCTAATCATTTTTCTCAAAAAGAAACCCGACTATTCGGGTTTTCCGTTGTATTTATTCATGGCCAAGTCAATTCCCTCCGTACAATAGACTTCAAGGGCAGCAATGGCTCGATCGATTAAATCATCAATGATGGGATCCTCTTCCTTGCTGGGACGAGACAAGACAAAATCAGCCAAATCTCTGTCTCGCATGAACTTCCCAACCCCCAATTTCATTTTGGGATAATCATCCGTATGAAGATGTTGAAAGATGGAACGCAGTCCATTGTGGGTTCCTTTATTTGCATTCTTTCGAATACGAAGCATCCCCAGTTCAATCTCCACATCATCCACAACAACCATCAGATCTTCCAAAGGAAGTTTATAGAAATCCATCACTTCTCGCACCGCAACACCACTTAAATTCATAAATGTCATGGGTTTTACCAAGATGATTTTTTCTGTACCCAAACGAAGCTCACCCACCAGAGACTGAAATTGTGCTTTATGAATATCAATTCCATGAAGATGAGCCCATTTATCCAGTACCATAAACCCTATATTATGCCGTGTCGGGGCATATTTACTGCCGGGATTTCCAAGACCTACAATAATTTTCATTATTTGAAAATGGAGCTAATGGATTGGTTTTTATTGATGATGGAAATGGCTTTTGCAATCTTGGGAGCCACGGTCACTACTTTAATTTTCGTACGCACCGCATCATTGTCCGGTAGGGGGATTGTATCCGTGATGATAAACTCTTTCATAGAGCTATCCAAGATTCTTTGGATGGCCGGACCACTGAGCACTCCATGTACAGCACAACCATAGACCTCTTTGGCACCCATCTCATCAAGCTTTGCAGCAGCTTGACACATGGTTCCTGCAGTGTCAATGATATCATCCACTAGAATACAGGTTTTTCCTTCCACATCTCCAATAATATTCATCACTTCACTTACATTGGCTTTCGGTCTTCTCTTTTCAATGATGGCAATGGGGACTCCGAGTAAATTGGCAAAATTTCTGGCACGAGTTACACCGCCCAAATCCGGACTGACCACTACGCCATCTTCCAAATTCATTGGACGAAAATAATCGGCTAACTCTGCCATGGCGGATAGGTGATCTACGGGAATATCAAAATAGCCTTGTATCTGTCCCGCGTGTAGATCCATGGTAACCACACGGTCGGCACCAGCTTTTTCCAAAATGTTGGCAACCAACTTTGCCGTAATAGGTTCGCGAGATTTGGTTTTTCTATCTTGTCGTGCGTAGCCATAGTATGGGAGCACGGCATTGATTCTGCCCGCACTGGCTCTCTTACAAGCATCAATTAAAATCAATAGTTCCATGAGGTTATCATTTACAGGACTATGGGTTGGCTGTACGATATAAACGTCATAGCCTCGTACAGTTTCCTTAATATTTACGTTGATTTCACCGTCAGAAAAGGTTGTGACATCACAATCTCCCATTTCCAAATCCAGTGAGTTACATACAGAACGGACAAAGTCCCTATTGGCATTTCCTGTAAATACCTTAATCCCCTCATAATTCTTCATGTTCATCCCCCTTGTGTAATCCTTTTTTTATGACCCAATCTTTTTTCTTTATGAGCGGAGCCCGTTCAATGGCCAGAGCATCTTCTTCCACATCCTCTGACACGGTGGATCCCGCTGCAATAAATGCATTTTTGTGTACGGTGACCGGTGCTACCAAATTGACATTGGAGCCCACAAAACCATAATCTTCCACAATGGTTCTGTGTTTATTCTTTCCATCATAATTGACAAAGATAACACCACAACCAATGTTTACTCCCTTGCCTACATCACCGTCACCAATATAAGCAAGATGTCCTGCTTTTGACCCCTCTCCCATGGTGGCATTTTTTACCTCCACAAAATTCCCAATTTTTACTCGATCTAAAATCTTGGTTCCCGGTCGAGTGTGGGAATAGGGACCAAACTTTATCTCATTTCCCAATTCTGATGACTCAAGAAAAGAATGGGTAATCTGACAATTTTTACCGATGATAGAATCCTTCACGGTGGAATTTTCCAAAATGGTTCCTTTACCAATGCGACAAGGTCCAGAAATTTCCACATACCCACGAAGCTCCACATCATTTTCAATCACTGCACATTTATCAATTTGCACAAGATCGGGATGGGTAATCGTAACGCCATCTTTCCTTCGGCGAGAAATCTCTCTTTTTTTCATCACTTGCTCACAAAGATATAAATCTTCTCGGTCATTGACCCCCAAAATAATATCTTGGTCTTCCGTTGTATGACAGATAACTTTGAGCCCTTGCTCTCGAGCTAGAGAAATGGTGTCGGTCAAGAGATATTCTCCCTTTGTATTCTTAGTGGTTAACTTATTGATGGTACTATGAAGAGCCGTACCTTTGAAAAGAAAGATGCCCGAATTTACCTCGTTGCTGTAGGAACGGGTGGGATCCAAATCTTTCTGTTCTACAATAGCAATAAATTCCCCGTTTTCTCTCACAATTCTTCCATAGGCGCGGGGATCTTCTAGTACAGCAGACAAAACAGTAATATCCGCTTCTTCCTGGAGATGTTCTTCCATCATCTCCGCCAAAAGGTCACCATTTAGTAAGGGAGTATCACCAAAGACAACGACGACATGGTCCTCGGGTTGCACATATTCTTGACATAGTTGGACAGCATAGCCTGTGCCATAGGGTTTATTCTCCCCAAGTTCCTGACTAACAATGGTGCAGGGACATGACCCCAACTCCTTTTCAACGGCTTCTCTATTTCTTCCAAGCACAGCAATGATTTCGTCAAATCCACCATTTTTTACTGCATCCAATACATGCTGAATTAAACTGTATCCGCAAATTTTATGCAATACTTTGGTTTTTTCTGACTTCATGCGTGTGCCTTCTCCGGCAGCTAAAATTATGGCTTTTAACATACTCACATCCTTAATGCAATCTGAATTTTAAAATCGATATCGGCTTTGGTTGCCTCGAAAATCTCATCATTGGGGAAGGCTCTCCTTGGCAAAATAAAATCGAATCCCCCTCCAATAATATAGAGATGATCTTCATCTGTCAAATATAAATCCAAGCAATCAAAGAGCGCCGTGAATTCCTCATTGTTTCTCTTGGCAATTAGCCCTCCATCGGTATAATCCACAGTATAAGGATCTAAAAAATGGGGTGAATTGGCCATTTTGTTTCGAAACATCTTTTCAACTTTTTTGTTAATCATTCTCTTGAATAGCTTTGGATAAAGAAAAATCCAAACCGCTGACAAAGCCACGGCAAATATGACGAGAGGAATGCGAATCGGTCTTCCCATGAGAACCAAAACCAAGGCCACAATAGGAAGAAGAAGCGTCTGCATCCACATGCTAAATTTTACTTGTTTTTCTCTGTGCAGAAGAATGAGAGATACGTTCATGTAATCTTCTAAAATCGGTTCAACTTTAACAGGCATGTTCCACCTACTTCACGACCAAGTTCACAATTTTATTGGGAACATAAATTTTCTTAATCAAAGCCTTCCCATCCATTTCTTTTTTCACTTCATCCAATTCAAATGCCTTGTCCAGTACAGAACTTTGCCCCTCATCTCTTGAAATCACAAGTCTTGCTTTGAGTTTCCCATTGATTTGCACTGGAATTTCAATGCTATCATCAATGGTCAATTTTTCATCGTACCTAGGCCATTGACTTTGGGAAATCTGTTGATCAAATCCAAGTTGTTGATGAAGCTCTTCAGTGATATGGGGTGCGACTGGATTGAGAAGAAGCAATAGGACTCGAAACTCCTCTTTGGTGATGGATTCTTTCAAATAAATCTCATTCACCAATGTCATGAGCGCTGCAATGGCCGTATTATGCTTCATGGATTGATAATCTGATGTGACTTTTTTGATGGTTTTATGGAACGAAGATAGTAATTCCTCACGGATAAAATCTCCCTCTATACACATATTTTCCAATCGTATGACCCGTTCAATGAACTTTCTGGCACCACGTAAACCTTCATCACTCCAGGGAGCACTTTTCTCATAATCTCCCATAAACATTTCATACAAACGAAGGGTATCGGCACCATATTCTTGCACATAGGCATCAGGGTTTTTCACGTTGCCTCTGCTTTTACTCATTTTTTCTCCGTTGCTTCCCAGAATCATTCCGTGAGAAATTCTCTTTTTATATGGTTCAGGTGTGTTTACGACGCCTATATCATATAAGAATTTATGCCAAAATCTTGAATACAATAGATGAAGGGTCGTATGTTCCATCCCACCATTATATAAGTCAACGGGTAGCCAATAATTCATTTTCTTGGAATCGGCCAATGCCGCATCATTGTGAGGGTCGGTGTACCGTAAATAGTACCATGAAGATCCTGCCCATTGGGGCATGGTGTCCGTTTCTCTGATAGCAGGTTTTCCCGTAATGGGACAGGTGGTGTTCACAAAAGAATCGATGGCAGCCAAGGGGCTTTCTCCAGTCTCTGTCGGCTCATAAAATTCCACATGGGGAAGCTCCAAAGGCAAGTCCTTTTCATCCATGGGAATCCATTGATCTTCACACCGAATCATGGGAATAGGTTCGCCCCAATATCTTTGTCTTGAAAAGACCCAGTCTCTCAATTTGTAATTGACCTTCTCTTTTCCGATCCCTTTTTCCTCTAGCTTTTGAATGGTCATCTGAATGGCCTCCGGCACTTTCAAACCATTTAAAAAGTCTGAATTGACCAACACTCCATCTACAGCATCGGTATAGGCTTCTTCTTCAATGTTTCCTCCCGATATGACTTCAATGATGGGCAAATGAAACTCTTTTGCAAAAGCATAATCCCTTGTGTCATGGGCTGGTACACTCATGATGGCACCGGTTCCATAGGTCATGAGCACATAGTCACTGATAAAAATGGGCAAATTCTTACCTGTAAATGGATGAATCGCTTCCACCCCTTCCAGAAGTACACCGGTCTTATCTTTTACCAGCTGGGCCCGTTCAAATTCACTTTTTTTCAATGCTTCCTTTTGATAGACTTGCACTGCATCTTTATTTTTTAATTCCTCCATCCACTGCTCCAATAAGGGATGTTCTGGAGAAATGACCAGGTATGTGGAGCCAAAAATCGTATCTGGACGCGTCGTGAAAACCTTAACATTGTCTCCTTTTGTGGTCTTAAAATCAATTTCTGCTCCGGTGGATCGACCAATCCAATTGGTTTGCTGGGCCTTTACCTTTTCAATATAATCGACCGTGTCTAAGTCATCAATGAGACGTTGGGCATACTTGGTGATTTTTAGCATCCATTGATTTTTAACTCTATGTTCAACGATGGTGCCACAACGCTCACAACCACCATCAACTACTTCTTCATTGGAAAGTCCAATCTTGCAATCGGGACACCAATTGATTTGCATCTCTTTTTTGTAGGCCAGTCCGGCTTCATACAATTTCAAAAAGATCCATTGGGTCCATTTGTAATAGGACGGCACTGAAGTGTTGATCTCTCTATTCCAACTGAAACTAAAGCCCAAACTTTTGAGCTGTCTCTTAAAATTTTCGATATTTTGTTCACTTACCACCCGAGGATCCATTTTGTGCTTAATCGCATACTTTTCCGTAGGTAAACCAAACGCATCAAAACCCATGGGATACAATACATTATATCCCATCATCCTCTTTTGCCTTGCCACAATGTCCAAGGCCGTATAGGAACGTGGATGGCCCACATGAAGTCCCTCTCCACTTGGATAGGGAAATTCTACCAACACATAATACTTTTCCTTAGAATAGTCCTCATGGGCATCAAAGGTCTTTTCCTCTTCCCATATCTTTTGCCATTTTTTTTCAATCTCTACATGTCTATAATCCATATTCTCTCCTAAAACTCACAGTGATTTACAGTCCGTGGGAACAAGGTTACATCTCTGATGTTGTCCACTCCTGTCATGTACATAACCATTCTTTCAAACCCCAATCCAAAACCCGAGTGAATGGTGGTCCCATATTTTCTAAGATCTAGGTACCAATAATAATCTTCGGGGCTGAGGTCAAATTCCTTCATTTTTTGTAAGAGCACATCATACCGCTCTTCCCTTTGGCTGCCCCCAATGATTTCTCCGATACCAGGAACCAATAAGTCACAAGCTGCAACCGTTTTTCCGTCCTCATTTAGCTTCATGTAAAATGCCTTAATTCCCTTCGGATAATCGGTAATAAATACGGGACTATCAAAGTGTTTTTCTGCCAAGTATCTCTCGTGTTCTCTCCCCAAATCGTCACCCCACTCTGGGTACACTTCAAATGTAACAGGGGCTTTTTGTAATATTTCAATGGCGTCGGTATAACTCAAACGGGGATATTCGCTTTCAACAATCTTTCTCAGTTTCTCCAGTAAGCCCTTCTCCACAAATTGATCAAAAAACTTCATTTCCTTAGGGCATTTTTCCAATGTGTACTGTATGATGAAACGCATCATATCCTCAGCCACTTCCATGTTTTGGGTCAAATCACAAAAAGCCATTTCCGGTTCAATCATCCAAAACTCTGCAGCATGGACTTTCGTATTGGATTTATCTGCACGGAATGTGGGACCAAAGGTGTAAATATTCCGGAAGGCCTGCGCAAAGGTCTCTCCTTCCAACTGACCGGTGACAGCCAAATTGACAGGTTTCCCAAAGAAATCACAACCAAAGTCAACTTCTCCATCTTTCATGGGAATGTTCTTCAAATCCATGGAAGTCACGTGGAAGATTTCTCCGGCTCCTTCCCCATCAAAAGCAGAAATAAGTGGCGTGTGGGCATAGACAAAACCTCTGGATTGGAAAAACTCATGAATTGCAAAAGCCAATACAGAGCGTACTCGATAGACCGCACGGAATAAATTGGTTCTCGGACGAAGATGTGCGATGGTTCTAAGATATTCCCTTGTATGTCTTTTCTTTTGCAAGGGATAATCCTCTGCACTGTCCCCATGGAGAATAATTTCTGTAGCCTTGATTTCGAAGGGTTGCTGCATCTCCGGTGTGACGACGACAGTACCTTCCACCTCAAGAGCAGCGCTTAAGTTGAATCGTTTGACTTCATCAAAATTGGACAACTCTTGGTCAAAAACAATTTGTACACTTTCAAAGTCCGTTCCATCATTGAGTTCAATAAAGCCAAAATTTTTAGAATCTCGAAGATTGCGAATCCAACCTTGCACCTCTACGGTCTGTCCTTCTAAATCTTTATATTTCTGTAATAATTCTCTGAGTTCCATACTTCCCTCCTATAAAAATAAGCTTCTCCACCAAAGTGAGAAGCTCTTCCTGTCCATACCCTTTGGTATAGCTAAATCATAGCACAAAACAGGCTTGCTTTCAACTATTCTAAAGGATCTTCTTCCTTTTCTTTGTCCAAGTCTATGATCAGAATTTCTCTCGGTTTAATCATTCCTCTTTCTCTTGCGGATTTTTCAATAAACTCAAAGGTATTGGAATGTTTTAAATCATAATTCAAGCGATCTAACTGAATTTGAAGTGCCCTTGTTTCTTTTCTCAATTGTGACTCGATGGTTTTTAAGCGACGGATTTCTTTTCTAGTCGTCGTATATTTGGACACAAAAAGTACCAGTATCAAAACCAGACCAATATAAAATAAGGTTCGTATCACTTGCTTTTTTGACATTATCCCTTCAACCTCACATATCCACTCTCATTTTTTTCTAGGGAAATCACTTCATATTCTGTCTTTCCCCGTTCTGTGTCCAGCAAAATAATATCCCCAATCTCCACATTGGTGGAAGGCTTGGCATCTTTATGATTCACCTTGACGAATCCTTTGAGGATGGCCTCCTTCGAAACGGTTCTTCTTTTGATAATTCTAGAAACCTTCAAAAACTTATCCAAGCGCAAACTATTCCTCTCCTTTATAATGAATTAAGAGCGCACACATATCATCTTCTTGTTTGTCACCACTAAACATATAGATTGCCTTCTTTAAACTCTCCAAAATCTGATCTGGGTTTTTCTTGATTTCGCTAATAATTCTTTCAATCCCAAATTCTTCTCCCCTTTGATTTCTCGCCTCTAAAATTCCATCGGTGAGTAAAAGGATTTTATCTCCTGGGTAAAATCGTAGAATATTTTCTTTAAAATCAATAGTTTCAAAAAGCGCTGTCACTGGCTTTCCAGAAATAGTAATTGTCTCCACGTCCCTTCCTCGAATAAAAAACATGGGACAATTGTGGCCCGCATTGGAATAGGAAAGTGTATTCTCTTTTGTATCTATGAGGACGTGGAACATGGTCAAATATTGATCCATATCCAATCCTAAGTTGAGAAAGCGACGATGTAATTGCTTAAGATCGTAGGCAGAACTATGAAAATCTTCCAAGCTCCGCATGGTCTCTCTCACAAATACGGTGACCATGGCAGCTGCCACACCGTGGCCAGCCACATCACAGACATAGGCAGAGGTCACGTTACGACCAATGGGAACTACATCAAAGATATCCCCGCTCAAGGGTTCGCATGGGGTATAAAAATACTTAAAATCAATGGGGCCAAGATTGGCGTTTCTGGGTAGAATTGATTGTTGAATTTTTTTCGTCAACTGCAAATCTCGACTTAGATTTTCATTGTGGAGTTTCAATGCATATTCTACTTTTCGCTCAGCCGTCACATCCCTATAGACTTCCACTATGGCGGTGACCACATTTTGATTGTCTGTAATGGGCGCGCTTACCACGTTAAAATACCGTCCATCATAATGAATGTTTGCACTATGGACATGGTTTTTTTCTTTTTCTGTCAGTGGTCGTGGGCTTTTAAAAATATCACTCTCATGAACGACACTTAAACTCTCTAAAAACATTCCCTGTGGATCAAAATTCAATTCTTCACGCAAGGCCTTGTTTGCATACACAATTCTCCCAAACAAATCTGTAATCTTTACCCAGTCTGGGATAAAATCTAAAATGGCCAAATTGTTCTCGATATCTATTAAATTAAACTGATGCATAATCACCTCTCGGTGGCCTGGGACCAATAAATGAGGAAAAATAGGTTTGTATTTTTCCGTTGTATAGTTTTCTGTTTTTATCCGGTTTTCTTCCCAAGGCCTCAGCTAGTTTTGGATAGTCAGTAATCACATATATGGACCATGTTGGCAGGGTATCTATTAAAGTTTTAAAATTTCCATAGGTCCGATCCAAAGTACCATCATCCAATCGAATACCATAGGGTGGGTTGGTGATGATTACACCATACGTATCGGAAACCTCAACTTTGCGAACTTCCTTGGTAAAAAAGAAAATATCCCTATCCAATGAGATTCTCGCTGAATTCTCCCTTGCCACCATAATCATTCTTCGATCGTAATCGCTACCTGTAATATTTAACTTTTGGCCTCTCTTCATGAGGTCTTTTACTTCCTGCCGCGCCTCTTTTAAAACGGAGGACTTCATAAAATGAAAATGCTCACAATGAAATCTCCGCAAGGAACCAGGAGCAATATTTTTCCCGATCATGGCCGCTTCAATGGGAATGGTTCCCGATCCTGTAAAAGGATCCAAAAAAGGACGGTCCGCATTCCAATAAGATAATTGAATCATGGCAGCAGCCAAAGTTTCTTTAATAGGAGCGGCTCCTTGTTGCTCTCGATATCCTCTGCGATGAAGTCCGGGGCCCGAAGTGTTTAAATAGAGCGTCGCAACATCGTTTAACAGCGAAATTTCAAAAACATATCGTGAACCTGTTTTTTCATAATATTCTTTTTTGTAGGTCTGATTTAACTTGTCAATGATGGCCCGTTCTGTAATTCTCTGACAATCTGAAATAGAGAAAAGCTCCGAATTATGACTTCTCCCATTGACTGTAAAATGGGCATCTTCTTCCAAAAGTTCAGCCCAGGGATAGGCATAGATTCCTTGATAGAGTTCCTCAAAACTTCTAGCTGGAAACTCTAAGACATTCCACTGTACACGCTCGGCGGTACGCAGCCATAAATTGCTTCGAATCAGCGCATCTTGCTCTCCCTCAAAGACAACATGACCATCCGTCACTCCCAGTAACGGATACCCTAAATTTAAAATTTCTCTTTTTAAAACACTCTCCACACCAAAGTGGCAAGTTGCAGTTAAAGTATATTTCATATTGCCTCCTAAATTCCATTATAACATGATTGATTTATTAAAAAAAGCCACCTTGACAGCTCCCATTCTTTTTGGTAAAATAAATTCATCGTTAGTAGCCCCATGGGTGAATTACGCACGATTTTGTATCTGTCGAGAAATACGACAGCGGCCTTCTCCGTTATGGAAATAGAGATGGATGTCCATGAACAAAGGTGGTACCGCGGTTGAACGCCCTTTGATTTGGACTTTTTTTATTTAGGAGGTAAATATGCGCTTAGTTGATGAACTCAAAGCAAGAGGTCTCATTGATCAGATGACCTATCCCGAAGAATTAGAAAAAAAATTAAATGATGAAAAAATTGTATTCTATGCTGGATTTGATTGTACTGCTGACTCCTTAACCGTGGGACATTACTTCCTATTGACGCAGATGAAGCGATTGCAAAATGCAGGGCATATTCCCATTTGTTTGATCGGAGGAGGAACCACCTTGGTGGGAGATCCCAGTGGCAGAGATGAAATGCGTCAGTTGATGGGAAATGATTTTATCGATCATAACGCCCAAAGATTTGAAAGCCAACTCCGCCGTTTTCTTGAGCTGGACGGCACCAAGGGAATGGTATTAAACAATCGCGATTGGCTCACCAAACTCAACTTCTTAGATTTTGTCAGAGACATTGGAGTCCACTATAATGTCAATAGAATGCTCACCTTTGACTGTTATCAAAATCGGATGAAAGATGGACTCACATTCTTTGAATTCTCCTATATGCTCATGCAAGGATACGATTTCCTCCGCCTATACAGAGACCATCATTGTATTCTTCAAATCGGTGGAAGCGACCAATGGAGCAATATGCTCGGAGGATATGAATTGGTTCGAAAGATAGAGCAAGACAAAGTCTACTGTTTAACCTTTCCATTACTCGCCCGAGCCGACGGAGTCAAAATGGGAAAATCCATGGGTGGTGCCGTTTGGCTCGATGAAGAAAAAACCTCTCCCTATGATTTATATCAATACTTCCGCAACCGTGATGATTCACAAATTGAGCAAATGCTCAAAGCACTCACCTTCTTGCCCTTAGAAGAAATTGAACGAATCGTAAAGGAAGAACATATCAATCGCCAAAAAGAAATCTTGGCCTATGAAATCACCAAGGATATCCACGGCAAAGAAAAAGCAGATCAAGCCATTGAAACAGCCCGATCCCTCTTTGGCGGCGGAAACAATTTAGAAAATATGCCCAGCTTTGAACTTCCAAAGGAAGAGGTCAAAGATGGCATTGGATTATTACACCTTCTCACCAAGAGTGGACTTTGTTCCTCCAATTCCGAAGGACGCTCCCTCGTTCAACAAGGCGGTATTTCTATGGACGACGAAAAAATAGAAGACCCCCGTTATCAAGTGTCCGTTGAGGAATTAGAAAAAGGCTTTATCTTGCGAAAAGGCAAAAAGAAATATTTGAAAATAAAACTCCAATCCTAATAAAAAAGAGAGCTAGGGTCATTTCCAAAGCTCTCTATTTTATTGCTATTCTATAATCGTTTCTATCTTTTGACGAAGTTCTTCTAAATGATATTTCTTCTCCGAAGAAAAAGGAAATATCTCTTCTTTTGTTCCCAGGGTGTTTCGGATCACTTTCTTTGCTTGGTCCCACTTCCCCCTGGCAATTTTATCTGCTTTTGTGGCAACGATGAGAGAGGGTATCTCATAATATTGGATATAACGATACATTTCTACATCCAATGCACTGGGAGCGTGGCGTATATCCAAGATGAGAAAAATAGCCTTCAGGTTCTCTCTTTCTGTTAGATAGGTGTCAATATAGCCTGCCCACTTTTCCTTCTCCTTTTTTGATGCCACCGCATAGCCATACCCTGGCAAGTCCACCAATCGAACTACGGAATTGATGTTGTAGAAGTTAATGGTTCTCGTCTTTCCCGGCTTGGAAGATGTTCTCGCCAAATTTCGGCGATTCATAACAGCATTTAATAAAGAACTTTTTCCCACATTGGATCGCCCAGCAAGGGCAATCTCTGGTAGATTAGGTTCTGGATACTGGTCTGGATACACCGCGACAGTTTCAAGTTCGGCGCTTACAATCTTATTTAAGTGCACGATCAAAAACCTCACCTACATTTTTCACAAATATAAATTCCATATCTTCTTTGGCTCGTTCTGGAATTTCAATCATATCTTTTCGGTTCTCCTCTGGGACAATGACTGTTTTGATTCCCATTCGTTGCGCTGCCAAGACTTTGGATTTTAATCCACCAATGGCAAGAACTCTTCCCGTGATGGTGAGCTCTCCTGTCATGGCTACGTAACGATCCACCGGACGCTTGGTAAGCGCAGATAAAATGGAAGTTGCCATGGTAATTCCGGCGCTGGGTCCATCTTTGGGCACAGCTCCTTCTGGCACGTGAACGTGAATGTCATATTTTTTATAAAAGTCCTCTTCTACGCCGAGTTCTTCCCAGTTGGCACGGATATATGAAACGGCTGCAATGGCAGATTCTTTCATCACATCTCCCAATTTCCCGGTAAGTCGAACTTTTCCATTCCCGGCGGTAATCAAAGTTTCCACCTGTAATGTAGAGCCTCCCACCGAGGTCCAAGCCAATCCATTGGCCACGCCCACCCGATCTTTTCTATCGGTCAAGTCAAAGGTATATTTTCTCGGTCCCAAGATAGATTCTATATCCACTTTTTTCACCGATACTTTATCCTTTTTGCCGGCAGCCAAATCAACAACAGATTTGCGAATGACCTTGGCTATGGTTCTTTCCAAGTTTCGAACACCCGCTTCTCTGGTGTAATATTCAATGATTTCATTGATGGCACCCTTGGTGATTGTAAAATTCTTTCTCGTTACACCATTGTTTTTCATCTGTTTTTTTACCAGATACTTGGTGGCTATGTTCATCTTCTCCTCATCGGTATATCCACTGATATGGATAATCTCCATCCGATCCATGAGGGCCGGTGGAATATCCAATGAGTTGGCCGTGGTGAGAAAGAGCACTTGACTTAAGTCAAAGGGTAAATCCAGATAATGATCGGTGAAATCCTTGTTTTGCTCTGGATCTAAGACCTCCAGCAATGCAGAGGCGGGATCTCCCCTAAAGTCTGAATTGATCTTATCAATTTCATCCAAGAGGAAGACCGGATTATTGCTCCCCGCTTTTTTTAGGCCGGAGATGATTCTTCCTGGTAGCGCTCCGACATAGGTTCTTCTATGTCCACGAATCTCTGCTTCATCTCGAACGCCACCTAGGCTCATGCGCACAAAATCCCTGTCTAGAGCCTCGGCAATTGATTTTGCAATACTTGTTTTTCCAACTCCAGGAGGTCCCACAAAGAGCAAAATATTTCCCTTGGAATCGGGATTTAATTTTTTTACAGATAAATATTCTATAATTCTTTCTTTGACATCGTTGAGTCCATAATGGTCTCGGTCTAGGATTGTCTTTGCATATTCTATATCCAAGTCAGCTGGCCGCGATTCCTGCCATGGCAATTCTAGAATCCAATCAATGTAGGTTCGGATGACGCCCGCTTCAGCTACATTGTATGCATTGGCACTCAACCTCTTGAGCTCTTTCAATGCCTTTTCAGTGGCCTCTTTGGGCATTTCTTTTTGCATAATCCGCTTTTTCAGCTCATCGATTTCGGCATGAATTTCTTCATCTTCACCGAGCTCTTTACGAATCGCCTTAATCTGCTCTCGCAAATAATATTCTTTTTGAATTTGATTCATCTGGTTGCGAACACGGACATTGATCTTTTCTTCCAATTTCAAAATGTCCAATTCTTTTTGTAAAATTCCGTGTTCGACTTCCAATCTCTTTTTTACATCCAGCTCTTTTAAGATACTTTGAAACTCCTCTTCCGAGAGAATCGTAATAGCTGCTACTTGATCTGTCAATCGACCGGGATCTTCCTCTTCGTAAATGTTTATAAAGGATCTCTCAGAGATTTTCGGATTGATATTAATATAAGTTTCAATATCAGATTTCACCAAGCGGCTAAGTGCTTCCAATTCTTCGGTATGGGGTAGTGAATTATCTATATAATCGTATGCGGTTATATTGGCTTCAATGTATTCATTTTCCATGGTCAATTGATCAATACGACCACGACAAAGCCCTTCGACTAGTACACGCATTCCACCTTGAGGCAACCGCAACATTTGCTTAAATTTTGCCACCGTTCCCCATTGAAAATAATCACTTGAACTGGGATTGTCAATCATGGGATCTTTTTGTGTAACCAAAAGAACCAAAGAGTCTTTCATGCTGGCCACTTCAATGGCTCTCATGCTCTTTTCTCTTCCCACATCAAAGTGAATGACCATATAGGGAAATACGGAGAGTCCCCTCAATGGAATCACCGGCATATTCATCTTTTCAATTTTATAACAGGTATTTGTCATCTTTTCCCTCCATTTATACTCGCCCTATTATACCATATACCACATCGACTGAAAACTAATCATAAAAGTGAAAGCTCACAACCGTGAGCTTAAACATCATCTTCATCAATTATCAAGGTGTCACAATCAACTTCCGAGGGAAGTCTATACATGTGATCTAGCATAACATCTTCCATAATACTGCGAAGCCCCCTGGCTCCTGTGTTTCTCTGAATGGCTTTCTTGGCAATCGCTCTTAAAGCCCCTTCCGTAAACTCCAACTGACAATCATCCATGGCCACAAGCTCGGTGTATTGTTTGACCAGAGCGTTCTTTGGCTCCGTTAGAATGCGTACCAAAGAATCCTCATCCAAATCATCTAGACTCACATGGATGGGTAAACGTCCCACCAACTCTGGAATAAGACCAAACTTAATAAGGTCATGGGATTCCATTTTTTTGAAAAGTTGACCGGTGGTCATTTCTGTCTTTTTAATAGAATCTGAGCCAAAGCCTATGGTATTTTTTCCAAGTCTTCTCTCAATGATGGGTTCCAAACCGTCGAAGGCTCCTCCCACAATAAACAGAATATTCTTCGTGTCAACTTTAATCATTTCCTGTTGTGGATGTTTTCTTCCCCCCTGCGGAGGTACATTGGCCACAGTCCCCTCTAAAATTTTCAGAAGGGCCTGCTGTACACCTTCTCCACTTACGTCACGGGTAATGGAAACATTTTCGCTTTTTCTTGCAATTTTATCAATTTCATCAATGTAGATGATGCCCCGTTCCGCAGCATCAATATCATAATCAGCGGCTTGAACAAGCTTCAAAATCACATTTTCAACATCTTCTCCCACATAGCCCGCTTCTGTCAAAGTCGTAGCATCGGCTATGGCAAAAGGTACATTGAGTATTTTTGCAATGGCTTGGGCTAGAAGTGTTTTTCCGCAGCCCGTTGGACCCACCAAGAGGACATTGCTTTTTTCCAATTCTACGGTTTCTTCTCTTGGCAAGTAGACTCTTTTATAGTGATTGTACATGGCAACAGCCAGTACTTTTTTTGCATCTTCTTGACCAATGACATATTCATCCAAGCGACTTTTTATTTCCATGGGGGTGAGCAATTCTTCTTTTTGAATCACATGGTTTCGAATTTTTTGCTCACCAATAATTTGATTGCATATGTTCACACAATCTTCGCAGATAAATACTTCGGGCCCTGCAATCAAAATACTTACGTCATCCTCTGCTCTTCCACAAAAAGAACAGATTCTGCGTTCACTTTTCTTCGGCACTACTTATCCCTCGTTTCAAACACCTTGTCAATGAGACCATAGGCAACAGCTTCTTCAGCTGACATATAGAAATCACGATCTGTATCTTTTTTAATCTTCTCAAGATCTTGACCTGTTCTCTCAGCCAATATACGATTGAGCCGATCTCTTGTCTCCAAAATCTTCTCTGCTTGAATCCGAATATCTTCTGCCTGCCCCTGTGATCCTCCCAAGGGTTGATGAATCATCACATCTGCATTGGGTAAAGCATAGCGCTTTCCCTTTGTACCGGCGGCGAGAAGAACTGCGCCCATACTTGCAGCCAGCCCTACGCAAATCGTCGATACATCTGGCTTAATATGATTCATGGTATCAAAGATTGCAAAGCCACTGGTCACATGACCACCGGGCGAATTGATATACATTTGGATATCTTTTTCTGGATCTTCCGCCTCAAGAAAAAGCAATTGGGCAACGACCAAATCTGCCATTGCATCATTGACCTCTCCCGACACAAAGATAATCCGTTCCTTTAGCAAACGAGAGAAAATATCATAGGATCTTTCTCCTCGACCCGTCTGTTCTATAACCATAGGTACCAATGTCATTTCATTCACCCCTTCTATTCAACCTTCCGATTTATTCTTTGTCCTTCGTTTTCTTATCTTCTTTTTGGGCAGTATTCTCTGTGGATTTAACTCTTTTTACTTTTTCCATCAGATGTTCCACCGTCTTTTTATTTAAAATACCCGTGTCCATAAAATGTAAATTCTTGTCCTTTGCCATTTCATAGAACTTTTCAGGATCCATTCCAAATCCACCTGCTGCCTCTTTTATGGCTGTTTCTCTATCTTCATCTGTAATGGAAATATCAAGTTGTTTGGCAGCCTGAGCCAATGTCAGATTGACCTTTGCTTTTTTCTCCGCCACAGTCTTCATCTGTTGACGAAGTTGTTCTTCTGATGAATTGGTGTATTCGTAATACGCTTTCATGGTAAGACCCTGTTGGCTCATCCGATATTCAAAATCTTTTATTTCTTGATCAATGGCATCTTCCAGCATGGCTTCGGGTAAAACAAAGTCTGTTTTTGCAACCAATGCATCCACCATGGCATTTTCATCTCGGATGGCAATGTTTTCCTTCAAGGATTCTTCCAGTTTCTTACGGAAATCTTCTTTCAGTTCATCCAATGTTTCGAACTCAGAAATTTCTGATGCAAAATCATCGTCTAATTCGGGAAGCTCAATTTCCGTAATTCCATTGAGTACAGTTTTAAAGATTGCTTTTTTACCAGCATATTCTTTGGCATGGTAGTCCTCGGGGAAGCTCACTTCAATATCAAATGCATCACCCACGTTTTTGCCAACAATTTGCTCTTCAAAACCAGGTATAAATCTTCCACTACCAAGTTCAAGCTCAGCATCTTCATCTTTTCCGCCCTCGAAGGGTTCTCCGTCCATATATCCTTCAAAATCAATAATAACCGTGTCTCCCATCTTTGCGGGACGATCTTCAATGAAAATTTGACGGCCATTTTTCTCTTGCTCCTGCTTTAATTGAAGATCCACCATTTCAGGTGTAACCTCCTCCTCTACGAGGGGAATTTCAATATCTTCAACATTTTCAATTGTGAATTCCGGGTACACTTCTGTTTCCAATTCAATGACCACATCTTGACCTTCTTCTAAAGTCTTTACATCGGCAGAAGGATAGCCCACTACATCTAATTCATTTTTCTCCACAATACTTTCATAATTATCGGCAATGGCCATGTTTAAGGCATCTTCATAAAAAATGCCCTTGCCATAATAATTTTCAATCATATGTTTAGGTGCTTTCCCTTTGCGGAATCCATCAATACGAAAACGACCTCTTTCTTTCATGTAGGCCTTTTTTTCATAGGTTTTAAATTCATCCCAAGGTAAAATCCACTCGATGGTTGCTTTTCCATCTTTTTGTTCTAAAATCTTTGTATTCATTGGTTTCTCCTTTCCATATCCATTGAAAAATTATACCATAAAGCAAGGTTTGGAACAAGGGCTCTCTCGTCAGGAAAGTAAACTTTGTATCAGGAAGAATTTTGACACATGGCATGATATGAAAGACTCCTTCCAAGTTGTAGTCATAGGCAAAGAAGCTATTGTGAAGAAGATTTCATTTACAACAGCTTCTTTTCTATCATAGAACGAAAGTTATGGATCATTCTATTTTTCGTTTATCACGTTTCTTCTCCATGGGAATGGGATTGTATCCATGAAATTCCTATGGAATTTAGAGGTTCACTTTTTTATCTAAAATCCAACCCGTAAGTGCCACACTCAGTAAGGTGACAATGAAACTATAAATCGTGGGTCCCAATAGAAAATTTCCACCAAAGTTGGTTCCTATGATGGGATTCGAATAGATATTGAGTCCAGTCACCTGTGAAGAATGGGTTGATATCTCTGAAGAATCATAAAAAATTCCAAAGCTAGTCCATTCCCCAGGCATTTCTTTTTGTACAAAACCAAATCCTTGGAAGTAAAGAATTGCCAAAACAATCAAGATCAAAATCCATAAAATATGAAGTTTTTTATTCCGAAATGTCATTTTGGAAATGCTCATGCTCAGATAGACCAAACTTAATATGGCAATAGGTATCACAAGACTCATCAACAGTTCTATGACAAATCTGATATGAAAACTAGCTTTCAAAACTTCAAATATCGTTGTTGCCCTTGCATCCAACAGGCTTGCAATAAAAAAGTTATAATAGAATGCCACAAGAGCATAGACGATGGACCAAAGATAGATCATACATAGTTTGGATGCCACCATTTTCCATAGATGCTTCGGTGTGGAGAAGGTCAAATAGGCATGATCCGAGTTGAGTTCTCTTGAAAACACACGAATACTATACGTGATAAAGGATACCACGATTAAAAAACTAATAAAAACGCATAAACCTAAGAGAATATCTTCGAGGCTTGAACCTGAACTTCCTCCCATAAGCTTTAATTGAATATAGGTTGATGCCAAAATGCCTGCAACCAAGTATCCCACAAGTACTTTCCACGTCGCTTTAAAATCGTATTTCAAATATTTTAACATGATATACCTCTGTAAATTGTTTTGAATATATCCTCGATGGACATATTGTGTTCCCTTCTTAGCTCCTCTGCATTTCCATACAGAATTTCACGGCCCTCACTCAGGAAAAGACATTGATCAAATATCATTTCAATATCTCTAACCAATTGGGTGGTGATGAGTATGGTTTTCTTTTCATAGGCTTTATCGATGATGGAGTTTAAAATCATCTCCCTTGCGAGAGGGTCCACCCCTCCGATGGGTTCATCCAATACATAGAGTTTGGTGTCTCTTGAAAAAATCAAACTTAAATTGAGTTTTTCTTCCATTCCTTTGGAAAGGGCGGAAACTTTTTGTTTTTCACTTAATTCCATCACTTCCAAGAGACGTTTAAAGGTCTCTTCATTGAAATCATAGAAAAAGTCCCTATAATAATTTTTTGCATCGGATATTTTCATCCATCGGGGTAAGAAGTTTCTGTCGGGTAGATAACTGACCAGTTTTTTCGTTTGAATTCCGGGTTCCTGTCCACAAATCGTGATTTCTCCCTTAGACTTTTTATGAAGAGCCGCGATGATTTTTAGAAGGGTTGTTTTTCCACTTCCATTGGGTCCAAGCACCCCTAGCACTTCCCCTTCTGGCAATTCTAAATTCAAATTAGAAAGAGCCTCTTTCTTTCCATATTTCTTTGTTAAATTCGTGGTTCTAAGAATGGTTGCCATCTTTGTATTCCTCCAAATATTTCATGATTTGATCAATGGTAATTCCCATATTTTCAAATTCATCCATAAATCCATGGATTTTTTCTTTCACATAGGTATCGAGTGTTTCTTTCATTCGGTTTTTATCCTCCGTAACAAATGTCCCAAGTCCCCTTTGGGTCTCAAACAAACCTGTAGTCTCCAATTCTTGCATGGACTTTGATATGGTGTTGGGATTGACCTTGAAGTCCTTTGCCATATCCCGAATGGCAGGGAGTTTATCTCCTGCCTTTAATTTTCCAACCAAGAGTTGACGTAAGATTTCTTCATAGACTTGCAAGTAGATAGGACGATTATCTTTAAAATTCATACATCCTCCTAATAATTTTTCTTATGAACAACCAACCATCGAATCATAGGTAGTACAAAGAGCGACAAGACTACGCTAATCCCAAACCATGTCCAATCCTGAACCGATCCAGTCTTAATAAGTGCCATAAGCCAAGATCCTGGCCAAGTTCCGTGTATCCACCTTGATACCGTACCAATCCAGTGAGGAATTTCTACCAAATTTCCAGCTATGGCTGGCAAAAGGAAGTAGAAAAGCATGGTAAGAGAAATGGCCACACCGGAACTCTCTCCAAAGGAGTAGAAAAAATAAAGTCCGCTGATTATTAAGATGACTGCCAAACAGACATAGGCTACAATTTTGAATAAGCCTCCAAAGGAAAGCATAAAACCTATATTCAATCCTTCTGCTGTTTCTGGCAATAACAATCCTACACCATAGGTGATTGCAGTCATAATAGCTGCTGAAAGTACGGTTACAACAGTCGCTACCACAATATCTCCTACGACCACATACCACCTCGGATATCCTTTTTGCAAATAGTTCTTCATTTGTAATTTAGGACGAATAAAGATGGAGCCAAGGATAATGGCTATGAAGGGGAACATCCCCACCGTCAACTCAGCCACGCTCAAATAGTAGTGTTGCCGCGAATAATCATTGTAGCTGGTGAGAATATAACTCAAGACAATGGCCGCAATTCCCAGTAAGCCAAGTACCATGAGATTTTTTCTCTTGGTACTTCTATAGAGTTCAGCTCGAATATAATTTAGCATGATGTGCCTCCTTTGATGGCGTGGAGATAATAATCTTCCAAGCTTTCTTTTGTTTTAGAAATCTCTAGAATTTCAATCTCTGTATCCATAAATGTTTTGGTCACCAATGCAGTAGACACATCGCCATAGATAGAAATTTTTTCTTCTCCCCTGGCATCCAAACCCGCTTCTCTTAAAATCTCAAGTGCTTTGGCGTTGTTATCTGTAATCAACGTAATGATGGATTCTACCTTTTTGGTATTGACCTTGGCATCGACTTCTTCCACCAGCTTACCTTCGTTAAGAATACAGAAACGATCACACACATTTTCTAATTCACTCAATATATGGGAAGAAATTAAGATGGTCTTCCCTTTTTTCTTGGCCAGATCTAAAAAGAGATTTCGAATTTCAACGATTCCCTCTGGATCAATTCCATTGATGGGCTCATCCAATACCAATATCTCAGGATCTCCCATGCAGGCAAGGGCCAATCCTAGACGCTGTTTCATTCCCATAGAATACTTTCCCGTTTTTTTATTCTTGGCCGTTTCAAGTTGTACCATGGCCAAAAGTTCCTCAATATGTTGTTTTTCATGGTTTAATCCCATGGATGTAGCATAATACTTTAAATTTTCATATCCTGTCATATAGGGGAAGAACCCTGGGTCTTCTAACAATGCTCCTACTTTTTTACGCATAGTTTTTAATTGGGAACTTTCCATAATTTTTACGTTTCCGCCGTAATCGGGAATCAATCCCAATATACATTTCATCATCGTGGTCTTACCGGCTCCATTTTTCCCAACAATACCGTAAATTTCTCCTTTTTCCACGGATAAACTTACATCTTGAAGGGCATACATATCTCTGTATTTCTTGGTAAGACCTTGTATTTCGATCGCTCTCATAGTTACCTCCTTAGTGTACTATATACATAGTACACTATATTTCTAGGTTTGTCAATAGGTTTCATAAAAAAAGATTCTGTCTTTTTAACAGAATCTCTTTCAGGTGTTTTCAATGTTTATAGCCTATTTTGTAAGTATTTTTTTAATTCTTTTAAAGCCAAAGCACGGTGGGAAATTTTGTTTTTGTCTTTCATGGACATTTCTGCAAAGGTCTCTTTTTTACCCAGAGGCAAAAAGTAGGGATCATATCCGAAGCCTCCGTTCCCCCGCGGCTCTTCCAACATGGTTCCGGAAATTTCTCCTTGAAAAAAATGGTCTCCCTTATCGTCCAGTAAACACAATACAGAGCGAAATGCCGCGGTTCTCGATTTCTTTTCCAATTCTCTTATGAGTTTTTGATTATTCTTTTCATCGGTCGCATTGTCTCCAGCATATCGCGCCGAATGAACTCCGGGTTCGCCTCCCAAGGCATCGACAAACAATCCACTGTCATCTGCCAATATCCATTCTCCCGGCAAGAGAGATTGTAAAGCCTCTGCCTTAATCTTAGCATTTTCTTCCAACGTCTCTCCCGTTTCTTCTGGCGCCTCATAATGGGAGAGAAGTGCTGTTAAAGGAAGAACTTCTATTCCCAAATCAGAAAGATAGGATTGAACTTCTTCAACCTTGTGCATATTGCCTGAAGCCATGATTATCTTCATAAAAACTCCTTCAAATAACGTTCAATGGCCGTTATAATTGCTTCTACAATGGAATTTTGATAGGGTGCTGATTTCATCAATCCCAATTCTTCATGGTTGGTGAGAAAACCCATTTCCACTAGGACTGCTGTCATCTGGGTTTTACCAACCACCAAAATTTCGGGACGATTTTTAATTCCTCTTGATTTCCTACCCGTTGCCCGTTCCAATTCCTCCACCATGATTTTTGCAAAGGCTTCTTGGTGGGGGGGCTTTAGAGCACATTTTTTCTCGCAACAATAGAGAACTTCAATCCCCTTCCCTGTGCCGTTTGGAGATGAGTTGGCATGGAGGGACACAAAGAGATCCGGTCGAAGACTATTGGCCATGGTGACCCTTTCTTTTACTGGAATATAGGAATCTACCGTATCATTGGTTTTCACAACACGATATCCCAAGGCTTTCAGTCTAGCCTCTAGCATTCTTTGCACCGGTAAAATAACATCCTTTTCTGAAGTTCCATCTATGGGGCTAACCGCTCCTGGATCACTACCGCCATGGCCTGGATCAATCATAATGAGATAGTCACTATTTTGACCCGTCTTAAATCTGGTAATATGAAAGGTAAATTCTCCACGTTCGTTGATTTCTTTTGAAACGACCACGTTTCTTAATAACCTAATTTGTAGTTGTCCTTGGTTGACCTGTAACGAATGAACCAAATTATCATTATAGGAAATGCTTCCATCGGGTATGATGTTGGGCAGTGACATATAAATCATATTTTGTACTTCATCATAGGAAAAATCGCCATCCATCACGTTGTGGATACTTATATAACGATCAGACCCTGTGACTCTATAGGAAAAGTAATCGTATAAGCTTTTTTCAGGATAGATGACCAAATCATCTCCCACCGTGGTGATATTTAAATCAGGATGGTTGACCGACTCTTGAATGTCGAAGACAATACGAACTATCCTATCATCTGGGTCGTAATTGGCATCGGGCACAAATTGACTCATCCGAATGCGATCAATAAACCCAAGAGATATATCAAACTCCTTATAGGTGTGTCCCACCAAACTCATATCAAAAAAGTCTAAAATAATCCTCTTAGGATGATCCAACACAAGTTTATTAAACCTTTGTTTTCCCATCCCTTTAAGTAGAATTTGTTCCTTTCCATCGATGGCCGTTTTCTCTAATCCTTTGAAATAAAACGTATCTGCTGCAATCATGGTCGTGCCATTTTTATTTTTATAGATGGCAATATCATCTCCTACAATTCTAAATTGTAGGATGATCTGCCCATTTTCTTCGGTAAGCATATAGTCCGGAGCATTGATGAGAGGAATGGTCTTTCCTCCAAGTAAATGCGAAGGTGCGGAGCCATTGGGAATGACAATTTGAATGGTGTCACCGTCTCGATTTTTTTGAAAATTCACGGGTCGATCGAAGGTAAAAACAACCTTATTTACATTGGTATCTTCCGTAATGAAATCCACCTTTTGAAGCGTGACTTTCTCTTTATTGTTGACCGGTGCACTCACGACTTCCCCATCGGGATTAGATATTTCTTCCCCATCATCGGGGCTGGTAATCTCCGTTTGATCCTCATCTGTAAAAAGATCAATGGAAGTGCTTTCCTTTTTCTCTATGACCACTGTCATGGTTTCTTGTACCCAGTCCACAGTGCGATCCATATATTCACTCAAAAAACGAACCGGTACGTAGGTCGTCAAATCGGTATGACCATCTAAGCCAACAAAAATTGCTGTAACTCCTTCTGGCAAAGGAAAGCTACCCTCTGTAGTGGTTACTTTTGAAACTCCCACGGGAAACCAAACTCTTTTTCCCTGCCACTCCACTTGAACCGTCTTTGTTGCTTGTAACCAATCTACTTTATATCCCATGGTTTCTGACACAAAGCGCAAAGGTACATAGGTTCTTTCGTTCAATGCAAAAATAGGAAAGGGACTATCGGCCTTCTTTCCATCAATTTCTAGAGATACTTGAATCGTATCTACAAACTTTCCTTCTATCTTCACTTGCTCTGCATTGATACGAAGTGAAAAACAAATTATCAAACATAGAGTTAGGTAAAAAATCCTTGATTTTCTCATACGTTACCTCCAGCTGACTTTATTATATACAAAATCTCCTCAATGTTCAAGAAAATCGCCTATTTGTAATCATTTGGACATATGCGTTATTTTTTCCAATGAAAAAGACTCGGAAATGCCCCCTCCGAGCCCCTTTCAACAAAAAAGAAAAGAAAAGGAATTTGCATAGCTATAAATGCTATGTAAACACTCTGATATAATTCTACACTATATCTTTATTTTTGTCAAGGGTTTTCTTAAAATTTTTTTACCTTGCTACAGAGATATCTATAGCTTACAGTATATATTTATCTTACAGGTTTGGTTTGTGATCCCCCATCTTTAGAAATCTTTACGTTTTGAGTGTTCTATGAAAAATCTGTAATCCTGTGGGCGCCTCATCCAACTACTCTTTTTCTTTTTACCTTCTATCCTCTGGAAAATCCTCTCCTAACTATCTCCTCTTTCATCCCCATCTTTCATCTCAGAAAAATTTTATTTTGAGCGATAAAAAACGACTGACCGAGGTCAATCGTTTATTTTTTATATATCTAAAGCCTTGCGAAGAAGTTCGTTTACCACTTTGGGATCAAATTTCCCACGGCCTTCTTTCATCACTTGTCCAACTAAAAAGCCAAAGGCTCTGTCTTTTCCATTTCTGTAGTCTTCGATACTTTCAGGGTTGTTTTCAATGACTTTTTGTACTACCTCTTCTATGGCTGACGTATCGGTAACTTGAAGGAGATTATCACGCTCAACAATGGTCTTGGGATGAGTCCCTTCTTCAAACATCTCTCGAAAGATCTTCTTTGCTGTATTGTTATTGACCTTGCTTTCTGCAAGCAACTCCAAAAGATATCGGAAATCTTCCACCTGAAACTTAAGATCATCAAGGGTACAGTCTTCCTCCTTGGTTCTACGAAGAAGTTCGTTGATGACCCAGTTACTGACCAATTTTCTATCCTGAATCCCCTCTGCTAGACGCTCAAAGTACTGTGACAGTTCTAGAGATGCCCCTAAAATATCTCGGTCATACTCATTTAATCCATAGGTTTCTTGCAATCGCATTTTGCGCTCATCAGGAAGTTCTGGAAGGGTCCGTCGAATTTCCTCCACAAAACCCTCTTCCAATCTGAAGGGAGGAATGTCACCCTCCTGTGCAAAACGATAGTCCAGGGTGCTTGTTTTTTGACGCATAAGAACTGTTTCCATGGCTTCTTCATCCCATCGCCTTGTTTCTTTTACACCCACTTCACCACGTTCGATCATTTGTCTATGGCGTTTTTCTTCATATTCAACCGTAAGTTCCACGCCTCTTGTGGAGCCTATGTTTTTCACTTCCGTGATGGCCGTTTTTTGCCCATCATCTCCAACCATATTAATATTGCAATCACAGCGCAATGAGCCTTCTTCCATTTTACAATCTGAAATGTCCAAGGCCGTTAAAATTTCACGTAGCTTTTCAATAAAAGCCCTGGCCTCTTTCCCCGAATTCATATGAGGCTCTGTTACAATTTCAATCAAGGGAACTCCACAACGGTTATAATCCATTAAGGTATATCCTTCTGAACGGTGGAGTGCTTTTCCTGTATCCTCTTCCATATGAATTCGAATCAAGCCAATCTTCTTCGGTTCTTCTCCCTCCACTTCAATGGGAACAAATCCTCCAGCGCAGAGAGGCCTATCTTCTTGTGAAATTTGATAGCCCTTTGCCAGATCCGGATAGAAATAATTTTTCCTATCCATCTTCACCACGGGAGAAATGTCTGCGTGCATGGCTAACCCTGCTCGAATGGCATACAAAATCGCCTCTTTATTCATAATGGGCAGTGCCCCTGGAAAGCCCAAGCATACGGGACATACATTTGTGTTGGGTTCATCTCCAAAGGCATTGGTACAGTTACAAAACATTTTACGGTTGGTCTTAAGTTCTACGTGTATTTCTAATCCAATCAATGTCTTCATCGTTCCTTCACCAACCCTTCATATCCTAAAGCAATATTGCAAAGATTTCGGTCCCCTCTTTTTCTGCCAGTAAACTGCATTCCTGCATTGATGATTCTCTTTCCTGTCGAGGGAACTGAAATGGCTGGTAGTCCAGCCATATTGGCTGGAACACTCAACAAATCTCCCTCCATCATCTTAGATGGCGACTCTACCTTTTCTCCCAAGGCAAAGGGAAGTCCAATGGCCGTCGGTGATAAAATAGCATCGCACTTTCCTAAAATCCGATCATAATCTTCACTAATGGCTCTTCTCACCTTTAAGGCATGTTCAAAATACGCATCTTTATGGGCACTGGAAAGAATGTACATACCTGCTAGTATACGGCGTTTGACCTCTCTACCAAATCCTTCTGAACGAACTTTGGTCATGTATTCCTCATAATCGGTGCCCTCGTAGTCAACTCCACCATAGCGAATTCCATCAAATCTTGAAAGGTTGGAGGAGGCTTCCGCATCCATAAGTGAGTAATAACATCCAACCACATAATCAATATATTTAAAATCCTCTTCAATGATGGTGCAACCTGCTTTTTCCAAAAGAGATAGACTCGCTTCGTAGGCTTCTCTCACTTCTTTATCCATCCCAAAGCCATTGATATTTCTCAGCATGGCGATGGTTTTTCCCTTGAGTTGTTCCATCGCTTCGTCATCGGATCCACATAGATCATCTAAATCCACATGAATTTTCGTCATGTCTCGTTTCGTGTCTTTGGCAATGGCTTGGAGCAAGAGGTAAGCATCTCGGACGGAACGTCCTAGAGTTCCCACCGTATCCAGCGTATTGGCAAGACTTGTAACTCCATACCGAGAAACAGCGCCGTAGGTTGGTTTTAAACCAACCACCGAACAAAAGGAAGCCGGTTGGCGAACAGATCCACCTGTGTCCGTACCGAGGGAAACATCAACAAATCCCATCCCCACTGCTGCGGCACTTCCTCCTGAACTTCCTCCAGGAACCAATCTTCGATCAATAGGATTTTTGGTCGGTCCAAAATAGGATGTTTCGTTGGAAGATCCCATGGCGAATTCGTCCATGTTGAGTTTTCCTAAAATCAAAGCTCCCTCTTCGTCCAAGGCAGTTGCCACATCGGCATCAAAGACAGATTCATAGTTTTCCAATATCTTGGATGCACATGTCATGGGCCATGATTTCACTTGAATATTATCTTTTACACCGACGACAGCGCCATAGAGCATTCCATCCTTGTTTCGAGTTGCAAGATTCCTTCTTGCCTTTTCCACATCCAAGGTAATGAAAGAATGAATGTCTTCCTCGTCTTTTAACCGTTCCTCTATTTCTTGAAAATGCTCCAAGGGGGATAGTTTACCTTTTCGTATTAAATCCAATGTTTCGTATAAATATCTCATTGGGCACCCCTACACATATTTTACGACTTGAAAATAGCCGTATTTCTTTTCTTTTGCATTCTTCAAGGCATCCTCTGTGGAGATACCTTCTTCTGGTATATCTTCAAAAGGAGCTACCTCTGCTTCATGGACCGTATATAAGGGTTCAAAATCTTCTTCAAACTCCACAATGGAACTCAAAACCTTCATACAGTTAACCCATTTTTCATAAAAGGCATCCCTGTCTTCTACATCCAACTTTGCCAGTTGTAACATTTCATCAAATTCATTTCTTTCCATACTCATTCTCCATCTTTTTGCCATATGGCATATAATTCATCTTGCTCTATTATACGAATCCCCAGCTCTTTGGCTTTGGTATATTTGCTGCCTGGTTTTTCACCAACAATCACAGCATCTGTATTCTTGGAAACGGAAGAAGAAATACTTCCCCCTTCCGCCAAAATTCTATCCTTCAACTCATCCCGAGTATATCCTTCTATGGCCCCTGTAAGAACGACCTTCATCCCCGCAAAATATCCTTCTTTGGATGGTTTCTTCATGGGTAGCGCCCGAACGCCTCTTTCTCTCAACCCCTCTAAAGACTGTATAATATGGGGATCTTGGAAAAATCCTTCCATGTTTTCGGCGGTTACCTCTCCTACCCCTTCCACTTCCATAAACTGTTGGAAAGAGGCTTTCTCCATTGCCTCGAAGGTTTCGAAATGCTCCGCCAAATCTCTGGCCGTCTTTTGTCCCACTTCTCCAATGCCTAGTGCAAAGATAAACCGATCTAAAGATCTTTCTTTTGCTGCTGCGATGGCATCCAATAAGTTTTGGGCTCTCTTTTCACCAAAAAGTGGTAGCTGCAAAAGATCGTGCAAGGTCAAGTCATATAGCTCATAGGCCTTTGTTAGACCCAATGTATCCACCAAGGCTTCTGCGGTTTTATCACGGATCCCTTCAATATCCATTGCATTTCTTTGACAATAATGAATCAGTCGATGGACCAATTGGGGTCTACAGGACAGACTGTTGGGACACTTGATATAAGCTCCTTCTTCCTGGAGTTTTGTGCCACAAGCTGGACAAAATTCCGGTATCTCCACTTCTTTGGTATGTTCATTTTCTCCTATGGAGCCCATAATTTCGGGAATCACCTCATTGGAACGACGGACAATTACCGTAGAACCAATTCGGACATTCTTTCGCTTCATGTCCCCCACATTATTCAAGGTTGCCGATTGAACCAATGCACCTGAAATGGAAATGGGTTCCAAAGATGCAACAGGGGTGACCTTACCCGTTCGACCAACTTGCCAACGGACTCCTTTGACAATCGTCTGCACTTCTTCTGCCTCGAATTTATAGGCGATGGCCCAGCGAGGAAATTTATTTGTATACCCCATATACTCTCTGGTCTTTAAATCATTGATCTTGATGACCACACCATCGGTAAGATAATCCAATTGATGACGATGTTCCTTAATGTATAAAATGGCATCTTCCAATTCTTCCAAAGTGTGCAACAGTGGGTGATAGGAATTGACGGGAAAATGTTCCTCTTCCAAAAATTTCAAACTCTCCAAGTGACTATGAAATTCAGGTATTGGTGGCTCCATCGTACCCACATTGTAGGCAAAAACTTTGAGCTTTCTTTTCTCTGTTTCCGAAGGATCCAAATTTCTTAAAGCTCCAGCAGCCGCATTCCGAGCATTTTTTAACGGCTCATCCGCCACCTTGTTGTATGCACTGAGCGCTGATAGAGGCATCAATGCTTCTCCCTGTACTTCTAAAAAGCCAGCATACCCAATGGAAAGGGGAACATTTCGAATGGTTTTCACTTGGGTGGTGATTTCTTCGCCCACTTCTCCATTTCCTCTTGTGGCTGCTGTTACAAGCATTCCTCCCTCATAGGTGAGGTTTACCGTGAGTCCATCAAATTTGTACTCGACCACAAAGGAAAGTTCAGGCAAAGTCATTCCTTCATCCAACCCTCTTTTCCGAAGCCTCTCTGCCCTCCCATACCACTCTCGAAGTTCTTCTATGGACTGGGCTTTATCTAAACTCCACAAAGGCGTGACGTGCGTGTGCTTCTTAAAAGCAGACAGAAGCTCCCCACCCACTCTTCTCGTCGGCGAGTCTAGTAAAACAAACTTGTATTCCTTTTCCATCTGAACCAACCGATCATAAAGTTTGTCATATTCACTGTCGGTCACAATGGGATCATCTAAAGTATAGTAGTGATAGGCATAGATATTTAATTGTTCAACCAGCTGGCGCATCGTATCGAGCATGGGTCACCTACTTTTTATGTTCTATGGGTGCAATGGAAACTTTTAGCTTTTTGATTCCCTTTCCTTCAAAAGCAATTTGGATATCATCATCGGCCACAGAAACCACCATGCCATCACCCCAAAGTTTGTGGGTAATATGGTCGCCGGCTTTGAAAGATTCTTTTTTCTTCTTCACATCTTTCTTTTCCACTCCCAAAGACCCTTTGTAGGTGGTCACAAGATTGGGCGGCTTCACTTCATGGCGATCCTTTTTCATATCCTGTTTCTCATCCATTTGAATCAGCTCCTTCACTTCATCAATAAAACGACTAGGTTTTGCATAATTAGTATTACCATATAACATCCTCTGCTGTGCAGAGGTTAAAAATAATTTTTTCTTTGCCCTCGTCATGGCAACATAGCAAAGTCTTCTCTCCTCTTCCACTTCCGTATCGCTTTCCATAGAAAGCCGACTTGGGAAAAGACCTTCCTCCATACCGACGACAAAAACTACGGGAAACTCCAATCCCTTGGCCGAGTGGATGGTCATAAGACTGACTCGATCTTCGTCGGATTTGTTATCAATATCACTGAGTAAAGATAACTCTGCTAGTAAATCCTCCAGCCCACTCTCAGGATACAGTCTTTCAAATTCACCCACATAACTAATAAATTCTTCCACGTTTTGCAGTCTAGATTGATCTTCTATGGCACTCGATAAACGTAAACTAGAAATATAGCCCGATCGTTCAAGTAGAGATTTTGTCAAATCCATAAGGGTCATGGTGTCTCTCGAGCAAGCCAGTTCTTGATAAAGCTTTGCAAGCTCCACCCCCTTGGTGGTTCCCCCCTTTGCAAGAGCCTCATAGCAGTTCAGTCCCTCAATGGACCGTAAATGAAGAATTTCTCGCATCGTCTTTGGACCAATCCCCCGTCTTGGTGTATTAACCACTCTCTCAAAACTGATGGTATCCTCCGGATTGGAAAGGAGTCGCAGATAGGCTATGGCATCCTTTACCTCTTTTCGATCATAGAAACGCATACCCCCTATGATCTCATAGGGAATGGAACTTCGAATGAAAAAATCTTCAAAGGCGCGGGACTGAGCATTGGTTCGATAGAGAATGGCCATATCTCCATAGGAGTACCCTCGGTCTATCAAATCTTCTATGGCCTGGGCCACAAAAAAAGCCTCATCTCCCGAAAATAAATGCTCCACATACTCGACCTTCTCCCCTCCACTCTTCTTTGTAAAGAGATCTCTTTTGTATTTTTGGGGATTGTTTTGTATCAAGGCATTGGCACAATCTAAAATAGCTGTGGTCGATCGATAATTCTCATTGAGATATATTACCTTCGCTCCCGGAAAATCTTTTTCAAAATTCAATATATTATTTAAATTGGCTCCACGGAAAGCATAAATGGATTGATTCTCATCTCCAACCACCGTAATATTACCATGAACCGAACTTAAGAGTTTCACCAATTGATATTGAATATCATTGACATCTTGATATTCATCCACAAAAATATATTGAAATTTATTGGCATAATGAAATAGAATATCCTCTCTTGTCCGGAAGAGCTGAACCGTCTTCAAGAGTAAATCATCAAAATCATAGGCATTATTCTCCTTGAGACGCTTTTCATATTCCCAAAAAACCTTATTGACTTGGCTTAAATAAAAATCGACCCCTGCATCTCTTTCATGGTCCAATGGACCCAATCCCTTATTTTTGTAGGCCGATATTTGAGAACGTATGGATGATGGTCGGTATATATCCTTGTCCAAATTTAACTCTTTGCAGATGGCTTTCAAGAGATTATTTGTATCCTGGGTATCGTAAATCGTAAAATTGGAAGAAACATTCTTTCGTAGGATTCGGACACATATACTATGGAACGTACCAATCCAAAGACCTTCCACAGGTCGATTCAAAAGGATTTCCGATCGCTCCTTCATCTCTCGGGCCGCCTTATTGGTAAATGTAATGGCGAGAATGTCATAGGGATTCACACCGATTTCCTTGATGAGATAGGCGATCTTATAGGTGACAACTCTCGTCTTTCCACTCCCAGCACCAGCCAGTATGAGCAAAGGCCCCTCTGTATGTTGGACAGCTTCGTATTGGGTTTCGTTTAATGCATCTTTAAAATTCAAATAAATCTCCTCACAGCTTAAATACTCCTTAAATTATACCTCTTACAGCCATTTAGGTCAAGGTGGAAAGAAATCCCTCAGCACCCTTTATCCCCCGTTTATCTTGGGTATAGATAAATGGGAGGACATTATGTTTCATATTCAAAATCTTCAATATAAATCCATACTCCGCATTGACCACCTACGGATACCATCGGAAATGCCTGCCATTATAACAGGAGAAAGTGGTGCGGGAAAAACAACCCTACTCTATATGCTAGCCCAGCTTTTGACACCGGACAGTGGCACCATCACCTACAACGGAATCTCTTTACAAGAAATTCCGCCGATAGAGCATCGAAGAAAAGTAGTAATGGTTCCTCAAAAACCCGTTTTGTTTCCCGGTGATTTGGAAATGAATCTACAAATTGGATGTGAATTTGCGCAAAAAGAAAAACCCTCATCCAAACAACTCATCCAATTACTAGAAGATTTGCGGCTCAAAAAAAATCTTACGGAAGATCCCTCCTCCTATTCCGGTGGAGAAATAGCGCGGATTGCTTTAGCTCGGGCACTTCTAATGAAACCCGATGTACTTCTTTTGGATGAACCCACCGCCGCCTTGGACCAAGGAAATGAAAAACATATCCTTGAATTTCTGTTTTCCTATGGAGAAAAACATGGGATTAAGTTCATCATTGTATCCCACTCTTTCAAAGACTCTCCCCATGTTGCAACTTATAGAATTCATATGAAAAAATTTACAAATCCAGAGGTGAATTATGGTCTTTGATCTCGCTCTATGGCAAATGATTGCCGCCTATCTATTTGTTCTAATTCTTCTTATCCTCGTACGCTTTCGTGGCATTCCCCGAGAAAAGGAAATACTACTTGCCTCCTTCCGCATGACCCTCCAGTTGATACTCATGGGATATATCTTGACAAAAATATTTCATACGAAAACAGCTCTATTTACCATCCTTGTCATTCTTCTTATGGAAATCTTTGCCATTTATACCATCTTTGGACGGGTAAAATCCGACATCCAACCCAAACTAAAACGGGTTATCGCCCTTTCCATTGCCATGGGAACTCTCCTTGTTTTCCTTTATTTTGTCTTCATCGTATTAAGACCAGAACCTTGGTTTGATCCTAGGTACACCATCCCCATCGCCGGCATGCTCATCGGAAACTCTATGACAGGAATATCCATCGGTATCCATCGCTTGATCCATGGGTTTTCACAACAAAAAGATCAAATTCTCGGCGCATTGATGATGGGAGCTACGCCAAAGATGGCCACCGACTCCATTGTCAAAGAAGCCTTTGATGCCGCCATTATGCCCACCATCAATTCCATGATGGGAATGGGAATCATCTATCTTCCCGGTATGATGACGGGACAAATCCTATCGGGAATCAGCCCCTTCATAGCTGTAAAATATCAGATTGCCATTATGCTCGGCATCACTGGTGCCACCACCCTTACTGTCTATCTTGCCCTCCATCTTGGGTATAAAACTTTTTTCAATGAAAGACTCCAATTCCTAGAGGAAAAATGATTCCAATAAAAACCCGCCCGAAGGCGGATTTTTTATTCTTTGTAAATTTGGTGATCTTTGATGACATGCTTCTTTAATTTTTCAAAGGTCGCGTCACTGATCACATGCTCCATACGACAAGCATCTTCATGGGCGTTTTCCGGGTCCACTCCAAGATATAGAAGATAGTCACGCAAGATAATATAACGATCATATACCTTGAGTGCTTCTTTTCTACCTTCGGCGGTTAACACGAGCTGCCCTCCCTGTTCCACTGTAATCATACCTTCTTCTTTCAAAAGGCCGACTGCTCTTGAAACGGACGCTTTCGTGTATCCTAATTCGTTGGCCACATCAACACTGCGTGAGGATTGTTCTCGCAAATGCAACGTCAATATGGTCTTCAAATACATTTCCCGGGATTCACTGGCAACCATGTCTTATTCCTTGGTGAGTCCTAATTTTTTAAAGATGAGGTTGTATCCATCGGCACCATAGTTCAGAGAACGATTGATTCTGCTGATGGTGGCAGTGGAAGCACCAGTTTCTGCTTCAATCTCATTGTAGGTCTTGTTTTCGCGTAGCTGTTTTGCTACCTCAAGACGTTGAGAAATTGCTTGGATCTCCTTGATTGTACAGATGTCTTCAAAAAATCTGTAACATTCTTCCATGTTGTCCAAAGTGAGGATTGCTTCAAACAGAGCATCCGTTTGTTCACTTTTTAATCTGGAATTGTAAGCCATTGTATTCTCCTTTCCTTAGAATAGTCCGACGATTTCTCCCGAGGGTAGAATGTCGATGTTATCAGCCGCAGGCACTTTGGGTAGGCCGGGCATAGTCATGATATCACCGGTAAGAGCCACAATAAATCCTGCACCGTTGGAGATTTTTACGCCACGAATTGTGATTTCAAAATCTTCTGGTCTTCCCAAAAGACTGGGATCATCGGATAGGGAGTATTGGGTCTTAGCCATACAAATGGGAACATTACCCATTTCGTTTTCGTTAATTCTCTTAATTTGATTCTTTGCTTCTTTGGTGAAGTGAACTTCTTTGGCTCCATAAACTTCTTGGGCAATGGTACGAATCTTATCTTCAATGGAGAGTTTGACATCATAGAGAGGTTTGAATTCACTCTTTTCCTCTTCACAGATGCGTACAACTTCTTCTGCCAATTCCACAGCACCTTCACCACCTTTTGCAAAGACTTCTGTGAGAATGCATTTTCTTCCAAGTGCTTCCACTTTGGATTTCAAAAGTTCCACTTCTTTGTCAGTGTCGGTGGGGAAACGGTTAATTGCAACTACAGAGGGTACTCCAAACTTGGTAACATTTTCGATGTGTTTTTCCAAGTTGGCCATTCCTTTTTCAAGGGCTTCTAAATTCTCTGTGCCATACTCTTCTTTCTTGCATCCTCCGTGGTGTTTCAACGCACGAATTGTTGCTACGATAACCACAGCATTGGGTTTTAGGTTGCCGTATCTGCACTTAATGTCGAAGAATTTCTCAGCACCAAGGTCGGCACCGAATCCAGCTTCTGTTACAGTATAGTCGGCAAGTTTTAATGAATATTTTGTAGCTAAAATGGAGTTACATCCATGGGCAATGTTGGCAAATGGTCCACCATGAATCATGGCAGGTGTATTCTCAAGGGTTTGTACCAAGTTGGGTAAAATGGCATCTTTCATGAGAAGTGTTACGGCGCCTTGGCCATGAATATCTCTTAGGAAGACAGGGGTTCTGTCTCTACGGTATGCAATAACTATTCTGGAAACTCTTTCTTTAAAGTCTTCCAAACTCGTTGCCAAACATAGGATGGCCATGATTTCGCTGGCTACCGTAATGTCAAATCCATCTTCTCTGGGATAGCCGTTGCTGACTCCACCTTGACCCACAGTGATTTTACGTAGGGCACGGTCATTCATATCAACAACTCTCTTCCAGACCACACGACGAACGTCAATTTGCTCTTTGTTTCCTTGGTGAATATGGTTATCCATAAGGGCAGAGATTAGGTTGTTGGCCGATGTAATGGCATGGAAGTCACCTGTAAAGTGAAGGTTGATGTCTGCCATGGGCACCACTTGTGCATATCCACCACCAGCGGCTCCACCTTTCACACCAAAACTTGGTCCGAGAGAGGGTTCACGAAGAGCTGATATGGCCTTCTTTCCAATTTTATTTAAACCCATAGATAAACCAATGTTTACTGTGGTTTTTCCTTCTCCAGCAGGAGTGGGGTTAATTGCTGTAACAAGGACAAGCTTTCCGTCTTCTTTATCCTTTAAATTCTCGTACACATGAGGCTCAATCTTTGCTTTATAGTGTCCATACTGGATAAGATCCTCTTTCTCAATACCAAGATCCTTTGCGATCTCATCAATATACTTCATTTTCGCTTCTTGCGCTATTTGTACGTCTGTTTTCAATGTATACCTCCTTGTAACGGTTCGCCAATATATTGGCTTTCTATCTTACTTTCATATTATACAGTGTAATTGTCTTTTGGTCAACACCGTAATTGTTCAATGTCTGTTTTATTTATACCCTGCATCCCTTGATTTGAACCCATATTTACTCAATGGATGCAACAATTTTGCCTATAAAATCAATGGTGTTTTTGAGTGCTTGTCCTTTATCAATTTGCACTCCAAGTGCGACGGCCCATTTTTCGGGCTCGTACAAACCACCGGAGGAAAGGACCTCTTTGTAGGTGTTAATAATATCTTTGTCTCCCTTTTGAATCCGGCGGAATATTTCCGTGCCAATGGAAAGTCCGGCCTGATAGGTGTAGGAATAAAGTCCGACGAAATAGTGGGGCTGGCGCATCCAAGTGAGTTCAGCTCCCTTGGTCAATTCCACTTCATCTCCCCAGAAATCTTTTAATATATTCAAAAAGATTTCATTCAAGATGGGTGCATTGACACTTTCGTGGCGGTCAATCCGACGAAGCACTTCTCTTTGGAAAATGGCCTCAATTCCATGGGTGACAAAGTTATGGTAATATGTGCGTTCTATGAGCTGGGTATAAACCCAACGTTTCATTTCGGGATCATCGCTGCTTTCAATGAGATAGTTTGCCAGCAACATTTCATTGGTGGTGGAAGGGCATTCCACCAAGTAGAGAGAGACATCCCCATTTAAAATGGAGTTGTTTTCATAGGCCATTGTAAAATGACCACCATGGCCCAATTCATGAGCCAACACAAAAACTTCATTCATTTTACCGGTCCAAGAAATGAGCACATAGGGATGGACGCCATAGGGGCTTGCACAAAATGCTCCCGTGGATTTTCCTTCGTTTTCCGCAAAGTCAATCCAGCGTTCATCGATGGCTCTCAATGTTCTTTCTACATATTCATCTCCCAAAATTGCCAAGCCCTTTCGCAAATACTCCTTGCTTTCTTCAATGGTGATTTCTTTTTCAAATTCTGGCATGAGAGGTATTTTCAAATCGGCATAGGTAAGGCGATCCAACTGATACTTTTCTTTTATTTTCCTTGCATATGCACGCATATGTTGAGGCAGTTCTTTTTGCAGTGTATCGATATGATGTTCAAAAATCTCACGGGAAACCTCTTGTTCATCCAATAAATAATCAAAGACCGAATCGTATCCGTGGATTTCAGAGAGAGCTTTTTGTCTTTTCATCTCCGCATTGAAGTTTTCGGCCAAAGTGTAGGAATATTCTTCCAATTTATCATGGAATACCCGATAGGCCTTTCGACGGAGTTCTGTATTACTGTCATTTTCATAGCGATCTTCATACAATCCAAAGGTCATGGGAAGCTCTTTTCCATCAACCTCGAAAGAACCAAATCGCATATCGGCCGCTTTACTTGCTTCATAAATTCGATAGGGCGCTTGCAACACGGGACTTAATTTTGCCAGGGCTTCCATCACTGCATACTCTGGCTTATGGGCCTTTTTCTTTCGGATTTGACGAAAATAGACGGTGGCATGTTTACAGGTTTCTTCTGCTTCCTTTAGAATTGCATCATCTAAGTTCATGACCTCTTCATCGACAAAGGTGAGATAGCTCTGAAGAAGTTGTTCCTTTTGGGAAAGCACATTGTAATACTCCATGGCTTTTTCATTGGTTCCATCTTCACTATAAAAGAGGGATGCAAAGTTCATGGGTTTTTGTAAGGATACCAAGTAGTCGTTCATATCTTTCGTTAAGGCATTGAGATCGTCCAAAGTTTTAATCTGCCCTTTGTATTTATCGTGGATGGCCTTGGCCTTCGCCACCGATTGGTCTAATTTTTGATAAAAATCTTGTTCATCTGTTACTAGGTCCCTTAAGTCCCAGGTTAATTCTTTTTTTACTTCACTTCGTTTCATTTGTTCCTCCTTTGAAGAAATTGATCTATCCACACCATCATTACGTAGGCGGCATAGAGTTGTCTTTGATGTAAGGCTCGTCCGTCCCTATGATCTTTTAACATTTGTATCAATATTGTTCTGTTGAAATACTGTTCGGTCTCTGCACTACTCAAAACTTCATAAAAATGTGCATAATACTCCTTTTCTTTTAACCAATATCGCATGGGAACTGGGAATCCTTTTTTAGGTCGGTTATACCACTCTTCTGGTAAAATTTCTTTGGCAGCCATTCGGAGTGCATATTTTGTGATGTTTCCTTTGGTTTTCAAATCATCTGATAGGCTCCTAGCTACACGGTAGACCTCCTTATCTAAGAAAGGCACTCGCAATTCCAAACTATGGGCCATGCTCATCCGGTCTCCTTTGAGTAATATATCTTTTTGCATAAACATGGTTAAGTCGACTAGCTGGCGACCCTGCAGCACAGAATTCCCTTCAAAGCATTTTCTTGCTTCTTCCACGGCCCTCTTTCCCTCCCTATAGGGATGACGAAGCAGGTTCAAAACTTCCTTCTCTGATGCAATATGAGCTTCACCAACAAAGGATTCATTTTCTGGTAATCCACCTTTGTAGAGCCGTTCTTGCATTGTTCCCGCTGGTAAGAGTCTACTGAGCTTCCTCAAAGAAGCACGGACAAAATAGGGTAATTTTTTATATTGAGCCAATTTTGGTGAATCGATATAGGATGCGTATCCCCCAAACAATTCATCGGCTCCTTCTCCACTCAAGACAACCGTCACTTCTCTACGTGCCATCTCACTTAAAAAATACAGAGGGATACTGGATAAATTGGCCTGGGGTTCATCGAGAGCGTATATGATGGATGGGAGTTGTTCTAGAACTTCCTTTCGGTCCAAAATTCTTCGGCGATTTTCAACTCCAAGAATTTCAGACAAATCCCTTGCATAAACAGATTCATCATAGGTCCCGTCGGCCTCTGCAAATCCAATACTAAAGGATACTTCCGGGCGTGTGAGCGCCGTAATATAGGATGAATCGATACCCCCTGATAGGAAGGTCCCCAACTTAACATCGGACCGTTGGTGCATATGGACCGAATCCATCAAAGTCTTTTGAATCTGATCCACTGCCTCGTCCAATGAAAAAATTTCCTCTTTAAAGTCAAATTGGAAGTAGGAATGAATCTCTTGTTTCCATTGGCCATCTTCCCATAGAATCTCCATAAAAGATCCATGGGGAAGCCGGTTCACTCCCTTCCACATGGTTCTTTCATCGACCATATGTTGCAATTCCATAAAAGAAAATACGAGATCCTCATCTACGGAAGGGCACATCTCTGGGTGGAATAAAAATGCTTTGATTTCTGAGGCGAAGACCAAATCCCCTTCTTCTGTCCTTCCATAGTAAAGAGGCTTAATACCGAAGGGATCTCTAGCCAAAAACACCCGTTCTCCTCTTCGGATGGCAAAGGCAAACATCCCTCTGAGTTTACTCAAGACATCTCTATCCCATTGCAAAAATCCACGCAATAATACTTCCGTATCCGAATCGGTGTGAAAGGTGTGACCTAGAGATTCTAGCTCTTTCCGCAATTCTTTATAATTATAAATTTCTCCGTTGAAGCTCAAAACCGTATTGGTCTTTTCATCGACCATGGGCTGATTACTACGGTGGGATAAATCTATGATACCCAAACGACAAAAGCCCATGACGACCCGACGATCCTGTACCAAGGACAAATCATCTGGGCCTCTATGGGCAATGGCTTCTGCCATTTTTTTTATGGGTGAAATTCTTTCTTCATTCAGTTCGTTTTTCCCCACGATTCCAACAAATCCACACATACAAATACCTCAACTACTCTTTTTTCATATCCAATAAAACCATTTTCCCTAGGGCAATCAACTCTCTATATAGTTCATTTTCTTTTTGCTTATTCATATCACTCATTGCCCGCAATCCCTCTTTGGTTCCCCGTTGATATCGTATAATGTGAACCAATTGATACAAAACACCTTGATAGGATTTTCCGTCTAAGAAATTGGCATCAAATATAGCATCTCCTTGCTCCCAATCTGCCATACGGTAATACAAAAAGATTTTATTTAAAAGAGCATTTTTTCTATTCTTCTTGTCAAACGCTTCCATCTTCAGTTGTTCCAAAGTACTTCTTGCGCTATCATATTGTTTTATATCTATGAAGGCCGCCGCCAGATTGATATCCAACATGGCCCGTAAGGGTTCATGGGCCGTTCGTTCTCTTAAGGCTCTGTGGTCCGCAATAAATTTCTCTGCGTCTTTCCCTGACACATATTGGGCCACTTGTGTTTTCATTTCTTGAAATTCAGATTTCAATCCTCTAAAGTCTCGACGACTTAAAATATACACAGTAATACCCAACACCAGTGAATCCAATACAAGATCCTGTGGTTTTTTAAGTAAAAATAAAATACCCTTAAAAATACAAACTACACCTATACTAATCAATACATAATAGATTATTTTTCGTTTTCCTTGCCCCATTGTTCCACCTCTCTAAACAGGATTTTAAGCCCTTCGACAATATCTCCAGCTTTGCAACTTCTTCGACCAATGGTCCGCGTCATTTCATCGGCTGACAATCCATGGAAATATACCCCCGCAACGGCTGCATCCCATAAAGAAGCGCCTCCAGCGAGAAATGCCCCAATCATCCCCGTCAATACATCTCCGCTACCGGCCGTTCCCATGCCTTCGTTGCCCGTGGTATTTACATAGATCCTATCCAAGTATACCACATATGTGGGGGCTCCTTTCAAGACACAAACGCAAGAAAATTTTTTGCTAATTTTCTTTGCATAGGATAGTGGATCGGCCCCAATTTCTTCTTCAGAAACATCTAAAAGTCGGGAGGCTTCTCCATGGTGAGGAGTGACGATCAATTGCTTGGGAAAAAAAGTGGACTCCTTCAACCAACGTAAACCATCGGCATCCATCACCACCGGTCGATTCCTTTCTGTAATTTCTTCCATAAGTTTTGGGATAGGCCGTTCCATTCCAGGTCCCATGGCGAGCGCTTCATAATTTCCCAAATGCGTCGGATCATCCAAGACATGGACAATGGCCTCCGTGGTTTTAATCTGTAGGATTTCTTTGATTTCGGAAGGAACATATAAATGAACATAGCCGGCACCCGTTCGGAGTCCGGCTTCAGCGGCCAATGTCATACACCCCACCATAGAAGAACTTCCTCCCACGATGGCCAATCGACCAAATGTTTTTTTATTGCCCTTTGTATCCCTTGGAGGTAATTTCTCTACCATTTCTCTCTCAAGCAGGACATGGCTATCCCCGCTGACAAAAGCAATGGCATAGTCTCCATCGTGGCTGATAGAAAGATCATAAACACGATGACGAAACACAATATAGGGCTTTCCAAGGTGATTTTTTTTCACCTCTGCCTCCCGTAAGATGGATCGATTCAATCCTACTCCCAAAGCCTTAGACAGGGCTTCCTTGGCAGCAAAAATTCCGGCCAAAGTTTCCGGTTGAGATGCTTTCGAGGCCACCATACTTTGCACAAAAGATAGACCTTTTCTCCGAATCAAATCCTCTATCCTAGAAATACGGATGAGGTCCACACCCAGTGCCATTACTTCTTCAAGAAACGACTGCCAGGTTGATCCAGTGCAATGCCTTTTTCGCAGAGAGGACATTGTTCTGGTTCAAAAAGGTTGGCATCAATTTTTATGGAAGCATATACGGGAAGAGGTGGTTGTTCTTTGGTTCTGTCCACTATGGCGCCAATCCCAACGACTTCTCCACCCATGGCTTCAATGGCCTTTGCAGTTTCCATGGAAGATTTTCCCGTGGTGACCACATCTTCACAGATGATGACCTTTTCTCCCGGTTGGACTGCAAATCCGCGGCGAAAACACATTTCTCCATCTTTTCTTTCTGTGAACATGGAACGGACATTAAGTGCTTTTGCAAGTTCGTATCCGATGATAATCCCACCCATGGCAGGTCCCACAACAACATCAACTTCAATTCCTGCTGCATCTAATTTTTCTTTGATACGAGCGGCTATGATCGCTCCATCTTCCGGATATTCGGTGGCTTTGGCACATTGTACATAAACATCTGAATGTTTTCCACTGGACAATCCAAAATGTCCCTCTAAAAGTGCATGGCGTTTCTTTAATAATTCTCTGATTTCCATTTTATCCTCCTATATGATTCCTCGTATTTCATCTAGGCTTTGTATACCCTCTTTTTGACAAAAAGCTTCCATCCCATCAATGATTTCTACTGCGGCCGTAGGATTGGTTAGATTGGCCGTTCCAATTTGTAAAGTCGTGGCCCCTGCCATAATAAATTCAATGGCACTTTCCCAACTATCGATTCCACCAATTCCCACCACAGGAATATCGACTCCCTTGGCTACTTCATAGACCATCCGAAGAGCGATGGGTCGAATGGCAGGCCCTGATAGTCCAGCGGTTTTATTATTGAACACGGTGCGACGTTTAAAGATATCTATGACCATGGCGTTGAAAGTGTTGACCAAACTCACTGCATCGGCACCGGCTCCCTCTACCCTTTTGGCAAGCTCCACCAAGGTATAGGCATTGGGAGATAGTTTTACAATCATGGGTTTGCTGGTCAATGGTCGTACCTCGGAAACAACAAGTTCTGCATCTTCACAACGAATTCCAAAGGCCATCCCACCATGTTTCACGTTGGGACAAGAGATATTCAGCTCAATGGCATCCACATCCGTTGCGTCAAGTAACCGTATCCCTTCCTTGTAATCATCCAGAGTATTGCCCCCCAAATTGGCCACTACATAGTCGTTTAAATCTTGCATAACATGGAGTTCTTCCTCTATAAAGTGATGGACTCCAGGATTTTGTAATCCTATGGAATTCATGATTCCAGAAGGTGTCTCCCATATACGAATTCCGTCATTTCCAGCCTTGGGATGCAAGGTCAATCCCTTGGATATGATGCCTCCCAAACGGCCTACATCCATGTAGGGAGAAAATTCTATCCCATAGCCAAAGGTGCCACTGGCTGTCATGATGGGGTTTTTTAAGGTGGTTCCCAAAAATTTGACTTCTAGTGTTTTGCTCATAAGATCAGCTCCTTTGCATCAAACACAGGACCCTCTTTGCATATGCGAAGTCCTCCCTTATGGGTTCGTGTGTTACAGCTCAAACACGCCCCAAATCCACATCCCATTCTCGCCTCCAGAGATACTTCCAAATTGGCCTCTGGAAATTTTTTCATGGTGGCTACAATCATGGGCATGGGACCACATATGTATACCTTTTCATAGGCATTGGCGTCCAAAAGGTCGAGGGCATATCCTCGATATCCCTCCGATCCATCTTCCGTGGCAATATAAATTTCGTCCACATGCTCTCGAAACTCCTCGGTGTAATAAGAAGAAGAACGAAAGCCTGCGTAAAGGTCCGGCTTGGTCGGCAAATTTTTTGCCAAATAAAGCAGTGGTGCAATTCCAGCCGTTCCCGCAAACAGTGCCGTCTTCCCTTCCGTAATTCGAAATCCATTGCCAAGGGGGCCAAAAAGTCCAATTTTATCTCCCGGCCTCATGGATTGCATCATGGCCGTACCACGGCCCAATACCTGAATGAGAAACACAATTCGGTCACCATCCACATCGGACACAGAAATGGGCCGTCCGAGGAGGGGATCGTTGGTTGTGTTAATTTTAAGCATATAAAACTGCCCTGGCTTTGCGGGGAATTCTCCCCGAAAGCTCAGAGTATATACTTCATCATTTAAATGTTGAATTGTTTCAATAGGAAACCATTTATAAGCCGACACGTAAATCCTCCTTCATGGATAACACCGCATCTCTTGCAGCCTCATCAAAGGGCTTAGATGATTTTTCAAATGCACGAATAATTCCTCTCGAGGAGTTGACCACCCCACCATTGCCGTCTTGGAGTAATGTCAAAGCATCTGCTCCCTTTCCACCTTGGGCTCCATACCCAGGAACCAGAAAGAAGGTATCGGGAAATGCCTTACGGATAAATGCTCCTTCCCCCTCCACTGTATTGGTGGCTCCTATGACAAAACCAATGTTTCGATACCCACTTTTTCCTATTGTATTGCCATGCAATTTCTCCAAGGCACGACCCACATGAATATACAGCGGTTCTCCATCGACTTCCAAACACTCAATGTCACGGCTTCCTGGGTTGGAAGTTTTGACGATGACAAAGAGTCCTTTGTCGTGCTTCTCCACATACTCCATATAGGGCTCGATACTATCCATCCCCATGTATGGATTGAGAGTCATGAGATCTCCTTCCATATCTCCTTCAAAGTAGGCTTTGGCATACATCCCTGCCGTGGAAGAAATATCCCCTCTCTTGACGTCATTGATAATCAGTGCACCCTCTTTCCTTAGATGCTCCAAGGTCCTCTGATAGGCACGTACTCCCTCCAACCCATAGGCTTCATAATAGGCCGCTTGGGGTTTATAGACGGCGACCAAATCCTTGGTTGCGTCAATGATCTTTTTATTAAAGGTGAAAATTGTCTCCTCAATGGACAGACCTCTTACTTCTTCTGGCATATGATCCATATGGGGATCGAGTCCTACACATATGGGGCCTTTCTTGGCCACTTCTGCAAACAATCTATCCACGGACATGACTTTCCACCATATGATCACAATAGTCACAAGCGTAGGTTCCCGTATGCTTATCTACCAGTGAAAAGCTGTGGACGATGTCCCTTTCCAAGCTGGTAATACACCGGGGATTTTTACACTTGAGCACATCTTTTACTTGCTCCGGCAATTTCAAATTGATTTTTTTAACGATTTTTTCATCATCTATAATATTGATTGTGATGCTGGGATCTAAAAAGCCCAATGCGGATAAATCCAAATCTATGACGTTTTCAATTTTTATGATGTCTTTTTTCCCAAATTTCTTGCTTTGTGCATTCATAATCAAGGCCACCGTATAATCTGCCTCCCGCAAACCGAGATAATCAAAAATTTTGATTCCAAGTCCTGCGTGGATATGATCAATTACGATTCCTTTTTTTATGGAGTTAATGTTAAGCATGGTCCACCCCCAACAATTTCATAATCAGTGCCATTCGAACAAACATTCCATTTTTTACTTGGCGGAAATACCAAGCTCTGGGATCATCATCGACTTCGTTGGCGATTTCATTGACTCTGGGTAAGGGGTGAAGAATGGCCAAATCCTCCTTGGCATGCTCCAACTTTTCCAAGTCAAGAATATAGGAATCCTTCAATCGTACATAATCCGCTTCGTTGAAAAATCTCTCCTTCTGTACTCTCGTCATGTAGAGAATATCCAAATCATCTATGACTTCTTCCAGTCGTTCCACTTCTTTGTAAGAAATTCCTTTGGCATCTAAAATCGTTGACTTGATGTACTCCGGCACCCGTAGCTCCTCCGGTGAAATCAAAACAAATGTAATCCCTGTGTGGGCACTCATGGCTTTGATAAGAGAGTGAACCGTCCGCCCAAACTTCAAATCGCCACATAGACCAATCACCAGATTGTCTAGTCTCCCGTGGGCTTCACGGATGGTAAAGAGATCTGTCAATGTTTGGGTTGGGTGTTGATGTCCACCGTCACCGGCATTGATGAGAGGAACGTAGGTATATGCACCGGCAAAGTTGGGTGCTCCTTCCTTGGGGTGACGCATGGTGATAATATCCGTATAGGAGCCAACCGTACGAATGGTGTCTCGTAAACTCTCTCCCTTCGAAACAGAACTAGAGCCCGGCTCCGAGAAACCAATAACTTGACCGCCTAATCGTAACATTGCGGCCTCAAATGAAAAACGTGTTCTCGTGCTGGGCTCATAAAAAAGTGTTCCTAATAATTTACCGTCACAAACATGACAGAAGTCCGATGGTCTTTCTTTAATCTCTTGGGCAAGATCCATGACTTCATCCAATTCCTTAACGGAAAAATCAGATGGGTCAATATAGTTTCTATCCTTTAACATATACTCCTCCTTGCTTAAAAAAAATCCGATCCCCACGGAATCGGATACAGAATATGGGGTCGTCCATTTCTATCTAAATTATTATATAGCAAAGAAATCTATCTGTCAAGAAAAAACTTAAAAATTTTATTTTTTTATGCAGCCCCTTGCAAATCTGAAATAGAGAAACGAACCTTTCCTAGTTCCCTTGAATTTTACACCTAGGTATGCTATACTCTATATGAAAATAATAACAGAGTAGGTAATCTGCGTAAAGTGTTTGAGAATGGGACGTAGTCTCAAAACGAAGGAAATCCGCGACAGGTTATTGCGTCCGCTATTTTTACAATAGCTTCCTTTGTTCTGTTATATCTTAGGAGGTATTTTTAATGGAAAAATTTAATGAAAAGCCAACCATCTTTCATGTGATATTGGCCATCGTTGCAGGGGTTTTCTCTTTCTTTCTCTTTACAAGAACGGCCAACCCCGCTTATCTCATCCCCTTGGGAGCCATCTTTTTAGCAGGTATCAACAGTGCCTTAAATGGTCTTTGGTTAGGTTTGGGAACTTCTTTATTGGGTTCTATCGGAGGGATTTGGTATCACCTAAATAAACTGGGACCTGTGCTCAGTCCATCCGATGATGCAGCAAAAATTGCGAAGAAGACTGCCACATTTTTAGAACGTCAGGCGGTGGTCGCAGATTACAAGATATGGATTATCCTAGGAATTGTGGCTTTTTCAATTCTTGCTCGCTATGCCTACATCAAATTGAGGGAGCAAAAAGAAGAGGAACCGGCCTTGGCGCAAAAGAAATCTACCTATAGTACCAAGACTCTCGTCTATGCTGCCGTCTTTGTAGCTCTTAGCGTTGCCATCAATTCTCTACGGATTGGGAATATAAGTTTTGGAGGATTCCCCATTATTTTTGGTGGATTTGCACTCGGACCCATCATGGGATTTATCATTGGTTCCGTTGCCGATATTTTAGGATTTTTGATCCGTCCATCTTCCACCGGTGGATTCAATCCTCTCTTTATTCTTACTTCGGGACTCACAGGTCTTATCCCCGTCTTTGTCTTACGGTTTATCCCTGTCAAAGACCGATTCAGTAATTTTGTAGCGATTTTGATATCCATCGCCATTGGGCAAATCATCACATCTGTCATCATGGTACCCATTTTCAGATATTGGCTCTATGCCCACCCTCTCTTGGTAACCATGGGTAATGCGGCAATAAAACAGCTCTACTCCGTTCCACTCTATGCTCTCCTCTTCATCAACACGCAAAAGGTCATATTAAGAGAAGTCAACTTTAATATTCGCAAGATGAAAAAAACAAAATCACAAACCATATAAATGAAATGATAAAATCCCAAGGCGTCACATCATAGGTCCTTGGGATTTTTTTGAATATATTGTATTTTATGATCTCTAAATAATTGGACAATTCTTCTTGGAAGGGTGGGATTAGGTAAAATCCTTCCACCCAAGGTATGGATATTGGTCACGTCCATCCCCGTTCCTGTGAGGAATCCTCCCTCCACTCTATGGAGTTCTCTGACTCTGAGTTCTCTTTCTTTCCAAGGAATGTCGTTTTTTTCTAAAATATCTATGAGTTGTTTTTTTGTGATGCCTGGTAAGACTCCTTCCGAAGGCGGTGTGTATAAACAATCCTCCAGTACATAAAAGAAGTTAGAACGAGACCCTTCTCGAATCGTTCCTTCACTCAAGAGAAGCATTTCGAAGAGTCCTTCTTCCTTCAATAGCTTTTGAACGCGCTCTTTGAAGGTTTTTCTGTAAATTTTTCGATTGGGAGCTTCTCTCACGTACTCCATGACACCTACGGCCACACCTTCTTGGCGTTCTTCATCGGTTTTTTCATCTACTTCTATGGAAGTGACATACACATCATTGCTCGACAGGTCTAAAACGACCATCACCGAAATGGGATCGTCTCCTTGAGGAACCATATCCAAGGATTGAACCATTTTTTGAAAAAAGGCTTCCTTTCCCCCGATTTTTAGATTTCTTTTCAATCGCGATAGATGGTCCTCTCGAAAGAGATAAACGCCATTTTCCCTGCGTAAAACTTCATATATGCCCTCTTGAGGATGGACCATCCTCCCCTTTTCTTGTGTTCCGTTTTTTATAAACATAATCCACCTATAAAAGTGGAGCAAAGAGTCGAGAAATGCTCTCTTTTATCTTTGCCCGTTTTCCCCTCTTCTGATATACTTCTGGTGTTACTTCTGTACAGCTATCTTGCAAGTCCTGTAAAAATCGTTGGGCAAATTTCTGTGTAGTTTCTTTATCGTACACAAAGGCGTTGGCCTCGAAATTCAAACTAAAGGATCGAACATCCATATTGGCGGTACCGACAGAGACGACGGTGTCGTCCATAATCATAACCTTGGCGTGTTGAAACCCCTTTTGGTATAGATAACACTTGCATCCAGCCCGCATCAATTCTCCGGCAAAGCTCAAACTGGCCCAAAAGACGAAGGGGTGATCCCCCTTAAAGGGTAACATAATCCTCACATCCACTCCCGATAGAGAGGCAATTTTCAAAGATTCTAGAATGGAATCATCGGGAATAAAGTAGGGAGTTTCGATGAAAATTCTCTTTTTTGCAGCCATAATCATCTTTGCATAGCCGTCACGAATGCTGGGCCAATAACTGTCAGGACCGCTGGTGACCACTTGACAAAGTCCTTTTCCCTCAAAGGAAGCATTGGGTATGGATTGAAATTCAACCCTCTTTCCACCGGCGGCGAAATTAAAGTCCATTTCAAAACGAAGCTGTAAATCTCGAACAGCAGATCCTTCAATAATGAGAGCTGCATCTCGCCAAGATGCAAAGTCCTTTCCTCCATCAATGTATTCATCTCCCACATTGAATCCTCCAATGTAGCCCTTTTCACCATCTATGACACAAATCTTTCTATGGTTTCGATAATTCATACGGGGGGACACATAGGGAATAAAAAAGGGAAAGAAGATCTCCGTTTCCACTCCACCTTCTCTCAATCTTTTGATGGCTTTTTTTCTCAAACCTCTTCCACCCATGCCATCGATGAGTAACTTGACATCCAAACCTTCTCGTTTCTTTTGTAACAACAAATCTATGAGCTGGTTCCCAATTCTATCACAACGCATGATATAGGTTTGAAAATAGATGAAACGTCTGGCATTGCGAATATCTTCCAGGAGACATTTAAAATTTTCCTCTCCACTAAAAATAGGCGAAAATCGATTGTCCTTGGTAAGAACCGAGTCTGAGTTCAATAGATGCATCCGAATGAGATCAGCAATATATTGAGGGGTTTCCTTTTCCTCCACAAAAGAACCGGAATCCAGTTGTTGTTTTAGTCTTTCGATTGCTGTAGCCTTTAATTTGTCTTTGGCTGTTTTGTCACTAAATAGCTTTTGTTTTCGAAAGTCTCGACCAAGCCAAAGATACAATAAAAAGCCAATGCCCGGTAAAAATACCAAGGTCATAATCCACATCCATGTGGACTTTGGATTTCTTCTCTCTCCAACCACCACTAAGATTGCCAAAATAATGTTCAGCCATAACAAGCTGGCCAAAATATGAGAAAGTTTGATTCCCAGCATGTTCTATCTCCTACTTTTGTACCTCTGTTGATTATTGAGTATTTTCTTTCGTACTCGAATATTCATTGGGGTTACCTCAATGAGTTCGTCGTCTTCAATAAATTCTAAGGCTTCCTCTAAGGACATATTTTTTGGAGGAACCAAGCGAAGGTTTTCATCACTACCCGCAGCACGCATATTGGTCTGTTGCTTTTTCCGTCCCACATTGACTTCCATATCTAAACCCTTGGGGTTTTCTCCAATGACCATTCCCTCATACACATCCACGCCCGGTCCAATGAATAAGTTGCCCCTTTCTTGGGCTTGATATAGACCATAGGTGGTGCTTACCGTGGTTTCATAGGCAATAATACTTCCCATTTGACGCTTGGGAATCTCTCCCTTATAAGGTTCGTAGGCCTTGAAAATCGAGTTGATAATTCCCTCTCCACGAGTATCTGTTAAAAATTCCTGTCGATAGCCAATCAAACCTCGCGCTGGAATCTCAAAAACAAGTCGAGAATATCCTCCACGAGATTCGGTCATGTTAACAAGTTCTCCCTTTCGCTGTCCGAGTTTATCCATGATGCTTCCGATATAGGCTTGATCCACATCAATGGTGACCGTCTCAATGGGTTCTAATTTTTTTCCTCTATCATCATATTTCATCAAAACCTGTGGTTTGGAAACTTGGAACTCATATCCTTCCCGTCGCATGGTTTCAATCAAGACGGAAAGATGGAGTTCTCCCCTGCCCTTAACCAAAAATGCATCGGTACTATCTGTTTCCTCCACTCGCATACTTACGTTGGTTTCAACTTCTTTAAAAAGGCGATTTCTCAAATGTCTTGAGGTTAAATACTTTCCTTCCTTGCCGGCAAAGGGAGAATTGTTTACAGAAAATGTCATGGCGATGGTGGGCTCAGAAATTTTAACAAATTCCAAAGCCTTAGCTCCATCCATGGTGAGCGTATCTCCAATTTGAATATCTTCAATACCACAAATGGCGACAATATCTCCCGAGTGGGCTTCTTGTACGGTCTTTCTTCCGAGGCCAACAAACTCATAAAGTCCACTGATCTTTGCCTTGACCTTTCGACTTGGGTCCGCTGCATTTAAAATGGTCACCTCATCCTTATCGTGAAGTACCCCACTCTCAAGCTTCCCGATACCGATTCTACCCAAGTATTCACTATAATCAATGGTCGATACCAACAAAGTCAAATCATCTTCGTCTTTGGAAGCCGGTGCAGGAATGAACTCCAAGATGGTTTCAAATAAATCCATCATATTTTCTGGTAATTCCAATGCAGAAAAACCAGCGATACCGTCTTTGGCAGAAGCAAATAAAAAGGGTGCTTCCAATTGCTTATCGTTGGCCCCAAGCTCGATGAATAAATCAAGGACTTCATCAATCACTTCGTCGGGACGAGCATCCTTTCGGTCAATCTTATTGATGATAACAATTACATTGAGATCCAGTTCAAAGGCTTTTTTCAATACAAACTTGGTCTGCGGCATGGGTCCTTCGTAGGCATCTACCAACAAAAGAACTCCCCCCACCATTTTTAGAACCCGCTCCACTTCTCCACCGAAATCAGCGTGTCCTGGGGTGTCAATAATATTTATTTTCGTATCTTTATAATAGACGGAGGCGTTTTTGCTAGTAATGGTAATGCCCCGCTCCTTTTCCAATTCATTGGAATCCATAACTCTCTCTTCCACCACTTGATTTTTACGAAACGTTCCCGTTTGTTTCAACATGGAATCAACCAAGGTGGTTTTCCCGTGGTCTACGTGAGCAATGATGGCTATATTTCTTATATCTTTCATTCAATCATCTCCTCTTCTATTATATTGAGTTTTTCTGATAAAATCAATAAATGTATTCTACAAATAAAAAAAGCCCCGCAGGACTTCCGAGTTTATAGATATTTCACACATGTAATTCTATTATAACAAGCTTCCATTTCATCCACACAACTTCGAACCAAAGCAAGCCCTCTTCCGCCCATGAGATCAGAACTTCTTCGAACAATGGGACCGGCACAAGTAATTCCATCCCCCTGATCCTTTACGCAAACACGAAAACATGTATCACTAATATGGACAGAAACACTAACTATCTTCGTTTCATCACAGCAATTTCCATGAATAACACCATTTCCGATGAGTTCATTTAAAATCAACCGTATCTCAAATAAGAGGTTCTCATCGGTGATGACCTCGGAAATCATGTCCATCAATTTTTTATTGAAGACTTGCAAATAATTCACATTGCTTTTTACTGATGCACAAAAGCTATACATATTCCTCTCCTCAGCTATTTATACCCCAAAACACCCCAAATAATCATGTTATACAAAAAAGAGGGCTTGGCCCTCTTTTCTTTATAGGTAGTTTGTAATATGATCAAATACCTCTTTTAATTTGTCCTTGTCCTTGGCTCCTGCCATGGCCATGTCGGGTTTTCCTCCCCCATTTCCTCCCAAGGCTTGGGCAATGGGCTTGATGACTTTCCCTGCATTGACTCCTTTGGCGACCAAGGCCTTAGTAGCAGCGGTCAAAAGATTGATCGTATCTCCATTGACCGAAGCAAAAATAACCAGCAAATTTTCATGTTTGTTTCTAAGTTCATCGGCCATATTTTTTAATTCATTGGGTTGAACTCCCTCAAAGGTCTTGGCGATGAGTTGGTATCCATCATGCTCTTGGATGGCATCTTCCATCCCCTTGGCCTTATCTCCTGCCAAATCTGCCTTTAATTTTTGAACTTCTTTTTTGGCATCTCTCAATTCATCCAACACATCAAAGGTGCGTTTGACCACATTGTCCTCTGTGGTGCGTAATGCATCTGTCACATCTTGTAAAGTTTTTTCTTGATTGAGCAACCATTGATACGCACCATGGCCTGTGAGTGCTTCCACACGGCGAACACCAGCGGCCACTCCCGTTTCCATTGTGATTTTAAAGAGGCCAATTTCAGCGGTGTTGGCAACGTGGGTTCCACCACAAAGTTCCATGGAAAATTTGCTCATCTTAAGCACCCGAACCTCATCCCCATATTTTCCTTCAAATAGACCAATAACGCCTTCGTCTTTAGCCTCTTTCAAAGGTTTAACCTCTGTTATAACGGGGATGGATTCCAGAATCTTTTCATTGACCAGCTTTTCAACTTCCAAAATTTCTTCTGGCTTCATGGCCGTATAGTGACTAAAGTCAAACCGCAACCTGTCTGGGGCTACGAGAGAACCTGCCTGATGCACATGACTTCCCAATACCTCGCGCAAAGCAGCATGGAGCAAGTGGGTGGCGGAGTGGTTTCTCTTGATATCCATACGACGCTTACTGTCAATAATTGACTCTACCTCGTCTTCCAGAGCAAAGACTCCCTCCTCCATTTCGCACATATGAAGCACCACTCCGTGCTTTGTTTTCTTCGTATCTAAAACTTTGGCCTTTCCGGTCTTTCCAATAATGACACCTTCATCTCCAACCTGGCCACCGCCTTCCCCATAAAAGGGGGTTTCTTTTAAAAGAATCACGCAGTGATCCCCGGCAGAGACATCATCAACGGGGATATTTTCTTTGAAGATACCTGTAATTTCAGAGAAAGACCGATCCTTTTCATAACCTAGAAAGTCGCAAGTGTATTCCTCAAAATCAGGTGCCTCTCCATCTGCCTTCCACCCAGAATCACTTCTATCCAAGGCCGTTCGAGCTCTCACCTTTTGCTCTTCCATGTTATCCTTAAATTCCGTGTGATTGTAGGTTAGACCTTCGGCTTTTAAAATTTCTTCCGTTAGCTCCGGTGGAAAACCATAAGTATCGTATAATTCAAATACGTCTTTTCCGCTGAGGACCGTTTCCTTATGTTTCTTTAGCTCATTCATCTTTTCATTGAGAAGATCCGTCCCTTGCACAATGGTTCTCTTGAAACGACCCTCTTCCGTATTGATGACTTCTAAAATAACATGTTCATTTTCCTTGAGTTCGGGATAGGCAACGGACCAAGAATCGATGACTTTACGGACCGGTTGTTCTAAGAAAGCGTGGTCAATACCAAGGAGCATACCTTGTCTAGCCGCCCTTCGAATGAGTTTTCTTAACACATACCCTCTTCCTTCGTTGGAAGGAACGACACCGTCGTTGACCAAAAATGTCATGGCACGACTGTGGTCAGCAATGATTCGAAGATAGACATCGTCATCGTGGTTGACACCATAGCCCTTTCCACAAATTTCCGTGACCACATCAATGATTTCGTGAATTGCTCCAATGTCATAGACCGACTCTACATTTTCCATCACACAGGCAATCCGCTCCAGTCCCATTCCCGTATCGATGTTGGGATTGGCGAGGGGATGATAGACACCTTGAGTATCTTTGTCAAATTGGGTAAATACCAAATTCCAAACTTCCATAAAGCGATCACAGTCACAGCCCGGCTTGCAATCCGGACGTCCACATCCAAATGCTTCCCCCTTATCATAGTGAATCTCGGTACAGGGTCCACTGGGTCCAACCTCGAGCTCCCAGAAATTATCCTCTTTTCCCAATCGAACAATCTTTTCTTCGGGAACACCTATCATGTCTCTCCATAAATCGTGGGCCTCATCATCATCCAAATAAATAGAAACCCAAAGTTTCTCCTCGGGAAGATGCATCACTTCCGTTAAAAATTCCCAAGCCCATGCAATGGCTTCTTTTTTAAAATAATCTCCAAAGGAAAAATTTCCCAACATTTCAAAAAATGTTAGGTGGCGAAGTGTTTTACCAACATTATCAATATCCCCTGTGCGAACACATTTTTGAGAAGTGGTCATTCTGGGATAGGGTGGAACTGCTTCCTTGGTAAAATATTTTTTCAAAGGTGCCATGCCGGCACCGATGAGTAGTAGGGATTTATCATTTTGCGGTATGAGAGAATAGGAAGGTTGCCGCAAATGGTCCTTTGAAGAAAAGAATTCTAAAAACTTTTCTCGTATTTCATGTAATCCAATTTTTTCCATAGTATCTCCTTACTTTCTCAGTTCTTCATATAAAACCTGTGCCGCAATGATGACCGGCAAGGCAAAAATCATTCCAACAAATCCAAAGAGAAATCCTCCGACCAAGATGGCAATCAGAATAAATAGAGGATGAATTCCCAGCTTGTCCGATAAAATCTTTGGTCCAATCAAATTGTTCTCCGTCCATTGTAGGAAAGGATACATGAGTAGTACCCACAGAGCTTTGATCGGTGAATCAATAAAGGCGAAGATGACCGCCGGTATGAGACCAAGCAAGGGTCCCAAGTAGGGAATAATATCGGCAATCATGGTAATGAGTCCAATAACAAAGGCAAAATCTACACGTAAAATCCCCAAGAACACGCCGGTGGCAACACCAACGTACACAGCCATGAGTATCTTTCCCTTCACATATTGGACAACTCGATTGTCAATGGCTCGGCCCACATCAAGAATCTTATCCTTATATTTTTTGGGCAACCATTTTTTTGCTTCTTCTATAAATATTTCCTTATCTGCTAAGAAATAATATACAAAGATGGGCACAAGAATCATCATGAATAACTTGGAAACGGTGGTTTTCACACCCGAAACCAAACCCTTCATGTTATCTTGCACGTTGATATTTAATTCTTGTAAAACATCGGTGAAATTCTTTTCCCGTATGTTGAGTAAGTCTCTACCAAAGATACTTTCTGAAAGATCTCCCAATTGATTGGTGGCTTTTTCCAAGTACCCAGGAAATTTTGTTACCAATCCCTTAAATTCAGAGATCGTCCTTGGCAAGATGCTGACAATTAAAACCAATAATACCAAGAAAATAATGACATAAATCAATATGATGGCCCGTCTCCGATTGAAGTAGGGTTTATTCTCCAACTTTTTCATAGCTGGATTGATTACATAGGCAATGACCAAGGATGTAATAAATGCGTTGAATAAGTATCGTAAAGATGAATATTGATGAAGAACCCAAAAAAATCCAGCGATTCCAAGAAGGTATAAAAGCCATTTCCCCACCGGTTTTAGTGCAATACGAATCGTCTTATCTGGACTTAAACGTAGATTCCCAATTTGTATAAGATAGTAGGTAGCCGCCAAAACAAAAAGTATTAAAACAGTAAAGAGGGAAATTTGTAGAAATCGCATGGTCTTTATTCCCTGAAAAATAGATAATATCAATGGCATAATCATATTGGCACCTCCTCAATATCTATATAAGTATACGTTATTTCTCCCTATTTGTCAATGATTTCAACTGTTCTCTTAGGGGTTTGAGGGCTCCTTCATGAGCCCTTACAATCCCCTCTTCATCGGCTTTCCATCCCCATCGAGAAGCGGGGTCAACCCGCCGGCTGTTCCATAGGATGAAAATAGATATTGGATACCGGTCTTTTGATCCGTCAAGATAAATGTCTTTATAAACTTATCTTGCGCTAAGCGTTGAACCTCGAATCTCTTCTCTGCTTCCTCTTCTCTAAAAAACATCTATACCTCCCTTAAAATTCCACGACTTACTTCCTCCATCTTTACGAGGCCAAAAAGGGCCTCTGTGATGACCAACGCAAAGTGTAAGGCATAGAAGGGACCTTTTCCTGTAATCAAATTCCCATCTTTTTCCGTACCAGCCGCCGTATATTCTCCATCTTGTATCTCTTTTTCAAAACCTGGATAACAAGTATACTTTTTATTCTTTAAAATGCCTGCCTCTCCTAAGGCAATGGGGGCGGCGCAAATGGCAGCCACTATTTTATCTTTGTCAAATGCTTCCCTTAAAATTCCAAGAAGCATTTCATCTTTGGCAAAATACTCAGATCCAGGCAATCCTCCGGGCAACACAAAGGCATCATAGTCCTCCACTCGAATGGAAGCATAGGAACAATCTCCCCCAATGGTCACTCCATGGGAGGTCGTCACACATCCTCCATCCTTAGTTGCAATATGCACCTCGGCACCTGCACGGCTCAATATGCTTTTTTGGGTAATGGCCTCCATTTCTTCAGAACCATTTTCCATAAATAAGACAACTTTCTTCATACCTTCTCCTTTTGAAAAAAAAGCCCTTTGCGTGCAAAGGGCTTTTCACTACTTCAGTTTCTCGGACAGTGTATCGAGCATGTCCTTTGTCATTTTATCCAAATCATAATCCGGTTCATAGCCCCATTCTGCCTTAGCTGCAGAAGCATCTAAGGAGTTTGGCCAAGAATCGGCAATGGCCTGTCTAACAGGATCCACATCATAATCCAATGTGAACTCTGGAATAAACTTTTTAATGCTGGCTTCAATATCTTCTGGAGCCACACTCATGGCCGTAATGTTAAAAGCGTTTCTATGAACAAGTTTCGTGGGATCCGCCTCCATCAACTCAACAATTGATTTGATAGCATCAGGCATGTACATCATATCCATTTTCGTGCCTTTCCGAATGAAAGACGTATAGGATTTTTTGCGTATTGCTTCATAGTATATATGAACAGCATAATCGGTTGTTCCTCCGCCGGGTAAAGTGTCGTTAGAAATAAGGCCAGGGAAACGAACTCCCCTCGTATCCACACCAAATTTTTGGTGATAATAATCACAGAGAATTTCTCCTGCCACCTTTGTCACACCATACATTGAAGTGGGGCGTTGAATCGTATCTTGAGGCGTTTGATCCGCTGGTGTACTTGGGCCAAATGCTGCGATGGAGCTGGGATTAAAGAGCATTAAATTCTTTTCTCTCGCAATCTCCAATAGCGTATACAATCCATTCATATTTACATCCCAACACATGGTGGGTTTTTGTTCTCCCACCGCTGATAATATGGCAGCTAAGTTTATGATGGTATTGATCTTGTACTTGTCAATAATCTCATTGGCTCTGTTTCCATCGCGTATATCCAACAGCTCAAAGGGGCCAGAGTCATACACCGTATCGTGTCCGTCTTTTTTGCTTCGATTGGAAGCAATAACATTGTCGTTGCCATATTGTCTTCTTAGCTCTAGGACCAATTCTGAACCGATTTGACCCAGAGCACCCGTAACGAGAATTTTTCTCATAAGAACTCCTTATTTATATGCAATAGCCTCAATTTCAATTCTGCCATCTTTGGGCAGTCTAGCCACTTCCACACAAGATCTAGCGGGCTTATGATTTCCAAAAAACGCTTCATATTCTTTGTTGATTTCAGCGAAGTCGCTCATATCCTTCACAAAAATGCTTACTTTTATGATGTTTTCCAATTTCCCACCAGCTGCTTTGACAATTTCCAATACATTGGTAAGAGATTGTCTTGTAGCCTCTTTGATACAATCAGAAACCAATTGACCTGTTTCCGGATTGATGGGAAGTTGGCCGCTGGTGAAAATAAATCCGCCATGTTCCATTCCCTGTACATAGGGTCCCACTGCTGCGGGGGCCTTATCTGTGTGTAATACGTTCATACATACCTCCTTATGATTCGTTAATATCTTTCCATAGACGTTCCAAGTCATAATATTTTCTGACTTGCACATCAAAAATATGGACAATTATATCTCCATAGTCCATCAGCATCCATTCCGATGAACGCTTGGACTGAGGATTCTTTCTCACATAGCCCTCTTTATCCATCTCATATTCAATATTGTCAGCTATGGCGTGAATTTGGCTTACGTTGCTTCCCGCAGTCACTACAAAATAATCGGCGAAGCTGGCCTTATTTCTAATATCGATAACTTCAGTATCATATCCCAATTTGTCATCGATGGCTTTTTCAATAATAGCTAATTTCTTATTCAGATCCGTCACGTGCACTCTCCTCTACTAAAAGAAAATTCCTTGCCTCAATTGAATCAGGGGCAATAAAGTGATGATGATTGATGAGATACATTATCGTATCATCTAAAACCATGAGAAGTGCCTTGTCAAGATCCTTCTCAGCCATCTTTCGTATGGCCTCCACTCCCGGATAGTCCCGAGCAGGTTCTAGTTTGTCTGCAAGATACACGATTTTCTCAATCAATCCCATATCCCACCGACCGGTTATATGATACCGAATGGCATCCAACACTTCTTTTTCGTAAACTCCAAAGACTTCTTGAACCAAAAAGGAACCTAAAATGCCATGAACTAAATTGTAATCATAACGTAACTCTCCATCTACGATTATACCAAAGGATTCCAACTTTTTCAAGGCAGCTTCTCTATCTTTCCACTTGCCACAATCATGTAAAAGTGCTGCAATTTCAACATTTTCTACATCTGCTCCCCACTGCAACGCCATGGCTCTCGCAAGCTCCATCACTCGTATGGAATGATCCACTCTCCACCCATCCAAATGTTTCTTTAAAAATCTAATGGCCTCTTCTCTATTATACATCTCTCCTCCATAGCTTATGACTGTTGATAAAGTTACGGGTGGAATCAAGAACAAAATAGTGAATGTCCTTACCTTCTTTACACATGTTTCTCACCTCTGTACTAGACAATTCAAAGACTGGATTATCCAAAAAGACAAATTTCTCCGAATAGGACTTCAGCAAAGAATGATCTTCCCGTTTGATTCCGCCCCTATTTAAAACAAGTATATCTGCAAATTGTAAAATTCGATCTGGTTTGACCCATTGAGCAAATGTATTGTAGGAATCCATGCCCATGAGGAAATGTATCTTTCCATAGGTGTCATGAAGTATTTCCATGGTCTTGTAGGTATAACTTGGCTCTTCCATATGATATTCCACAGAACAGACCTCCACCCCTTCCATTTCTTCAAAGGTGTGACAAATCATCTCTAATCGCAGTGCATCACTGATTCCGTCAGATGGCTTATGGGGCGGTGTTTTCGTTGGCAAAATCAAAAATCTTTTCGGTTGAAGCTCATTGATACAATACCGTATGCTCAAAATGTGGGCAATCGTCGGCGGATTGAAACTTCCCCCATAGATGATGGTGTCTATCATTTTAAATACAAATGCCTTTCCGAATCTCGATATACACCTAGAACATGGCCTAGTTGCATTAAAAATTCAACCCCCAAGGCTTCTTCCAATTGATGAAAAACCTCCATGGGTTCAAGTTCTGCATTGTTTAAAAATTGAATTTTTAAAATTTCATTTTTCTTTAAATATAAATCCATGGCCTCAATGGTTTCTTCTTTGAGGCCCTCTTTTCCAATTCTAAAATCAGCTTTTTTTAGAGCCAACTTTCCTTTTAGAAAGGCTCTTTCTTTTGATGTAATCATACCTATCTCCTATTCCACATGGACAAATTGATATCCTAACACTTCTACCGTGTCGCCATCTTCAATGCCCAGACGTTTTAACGAAGCATTGATTCCTTCCCTTTCTAGGAAATTCTCAAAACGACGAATGCTGTCCGGTTCTTCAAAGTCTGTGCCACGGAAATAAAATTCCACCTTATCCCCAGATATATGATAGATATCGCCAATTTTCTCTACTCTCGTGGGGTTTTCTTCATGGACCATCTCCACAAAATCCTCGACCAGGTTCACATCTTCAATGGCTTCAACTTTATTATATATGGCATATTTTAACTTTTCAACGCCCATTCTGGTGGCGGCAGAAACTACAAAGACCTCTCGTCCCGTTTTTTTCTGAATTTCATCCATTCTTTCCTGAAGAGTTTTTTCGTCGAGAAGATCGGATTTATTTAATACGATGATCTCTTCCCTATGCATCAATTCTTCCGAATATACCTTCATCTCTTTCCGTAGGAGTTCATAATCCTCCATGGGATCTCTTCCCTCAGAGCCAGAAACGTCCAATACATGGATTAAAAGTTTTACCCGTTCCACATGTTTTAGAAATTGAAATCCAAGACCCGCACCTTCTCCGGCACCCTCGATTAAGCCAGGAATATCAGCCAAAACCACCGACTTTCCTTCCTCAATTTTTACAACTCCCAAATTGGGTTCCAAGGTTGTAAAATGATAGTTGGCAATTTTGGGTTTTGCCGCACTCAAAATAGATAAAAGAGAAGATTTTCCCACATTGGGAAATCCGATAAAACCTGCATCGGCAATGAGTTTAAGCTCCAAAAGAACTTCTGCTTTTTCTCCCTTTAAACCCGGCTCCATAAAAGTTGGGGCTTGACGGGTGGAGGTTCTAAAATGCCAGTTTCCTCTTCCACCACGACCACCTTTGACCGCCAAAAATTCTTGACCGTCTTCTGTGAAATCAAAAAGCACCCCCTCTTGTCCAACTTGACGGACAACGGTTCCCACCGGAACTTTGAGATAGAGATCTTTTCCGTCACGGCCTTTTTTTAAATTGTTCATTCCCCGTTCTCCGGGTTCTGCTTTAAACTTCGTTTTGAATCGAAAATCAATCAAACTATTTAGAGATGCATCACTAACCAGATAAATGCTGCCTCCTTGTCCACCGTCACCGCCATGGGGGCCTCCCTTGGGCTCATATTTTTCTCTTCTCCAGCCCACATGACCATCACCGCCGTTTCCTGCATGCAATTCTAATTTTACAATATCAAACATAGAATCTCCTTGGTAAAAAAAAGAGTCGTAAAACGACTCCTCACTTTTAAGCAATAACCTCTCTGGGGTAAACGCTTACTTGCTTTCTCTTTTTATCTTTGCGTTCAAACTTCACTACGCCGTCAATCATGGCAAACAAAGTATCATCTTTTCCTTTGCCCACATTGTTGCCGGGGTGAATTTTCGTGCCTCTTTGACGCACCAAAATGTTTCCAGCTAGAACCACTTGACCGTCGCCGCGCTTCGTTCCCAAACGTTTTGCATGAGAGTCTCTACCGTTCTTAGAACTACTTGCACCTTTCTTTGACGCAAATAATTGAAGGTTAAGTTTAAGCATGATGTTCCTCCTTTATTTCGTACATTACATAATCGCCATATTCGTCTACCAAACTTTGGATTCCTTCTAGAAAGAAGGAAAACAATAGTTCTGTTCGATCGTCCAACGGGCCATCTATCCACATATCCATGGTACCATCTTCTTGAGAAGCAATCACTTCCTTCTCTTCAAATGACAGGCTGTGAAGCAGGCTTCGATATAAAGTGTGGCTCAGTATGCTCACTGCCGCACAGATGATATCCTCGCCTTTATCTGCATATCCTGCATGACCTCGAATGGAAAATCCACAAAATTTCTCGCCTCTTTTTAAGAGTGAAATGTTAATCATTAGATAGCAAAATCAATGATTTCAACTCTTGTAAATGGTTGACGATGGCCTCTTTTTTTGCGTTCGTTCTTTTTCGGCTTATACTTGAAAACTATGATTTTCTTAGCTTTACCGTTTTTAACAACTTTTGCTTTGATGGAAGCTCCTTCTACATAGGGCTTTCCAACACGAATCGACCCATCGTCATCGCTAAAGAGAAGTACTCGATCAAAAACAACCTCTTGGCCTTCCTCGAGTCCCAACTTCTCAACGTGAAGTTGATCTCCTTTTTCGACCTTGTATTGTTTTCCACCGGTCTCAATAATTGCGTACATTCTGCACCTCCTAGTGATACTTAGTCTCGCCGAATCCAAGGTACCCAATGGTTTAAAACCCGTTCCGAGCGGAAGATTACCTGATTATTCTATCATGTCAAACTCTTTCTGTCAATAGTTTAGGAAAAATTTTAAGAAAGAATGT